>DAOPUP010000039.1:0-11841 GCA_035350655.1 Acidovorax sp.
GTATCGGAGTGTCCTCATGGCACGCGTCTGCGACGTAACGGGCAAGAAGCCCATGGTCGGAAACAATGTTTCCCACGCCAACAACAAAACCAAGCGCCGGTTCCTGCCGAACCTGCAATACCGCCGTTTCTGGGTCGAAACCGAAAACCGTTGGGTGCGCCTGCGCATCTCCAACGCCGGTCTGCGTCTGATCGACAAAAACGGTATTGATTCTGTGCTCGCAGACCTGCGCGCACGTGGCCAGGCTTAAGGAGAAACACCATGGCAAGCAAAGGCGGACGCGACAAAATCAAGCTGGAATCCACCGCGGGTACCGGTCACTTCTACACCACGACCAAGAACAAGAAGACCATGCCCGAGAAGATGCTGATCATGAAATTTGATCCCAAGGCACGCAAGCATGTGGAATACAAGGAAATGAAGCTGAAGTAATTCAGCCTCAGGTCTTTCGAAACAACCGCCCTACCGCAAGGTTCGGCGGTTTTTTCATGCCCGCTGCTTTGCTGCGATAGGCGCGGAAAAGGGGGCTGCATGCAGCACAGCCCCTGGAATCCCGGGGATCGAACTCAGGCCCGCGCCGCCCGCAGGCGCAGCGAGAAATCACGCAGTGCCTCAATGCCACTGTCCTCGGCGCGGCGGCACCAGGCCTGCAGATCCGCCGTGAGCTGCTCGCGTGAGTGCGATGTGTTGAGCCAAAGCTGGCGCAATTCTTCGCGCATGGTCACCATCTTGTCGAGCACCGGCGAAGCGGCGCGTGCCTGGGCCAGCTGCGGCAAAGCCACGGCTGGGACCTTGTCCACATCACGGTGCAGCCAGCGCCTGGCGGCCTGAAGCACCGCCGCATCGGCCTGGCGCGCCTGCAACGCCTCCATCTCGGCCTGGCAGGCCTGGCGCACACCGCGCGCATAGCCGGCCATCACCTCGTAGCGGTTGGCAATCAGCGCCTCCAGGGTCTTCTCGTCGGCCACCGGTTTGACATCACCCAGCTGCAACTTGGGTGGCAGCTTTTTGACCTTGGCCCAGCCGATCGCCTGCATCAGGCGGATGTAGGCCCAGCCGATGTCGAATTCATAGGGCTTGACCGAGAATTTCGCCGACGTGGGGTAGGTGTGGTGGTTGTTGTGCAGCTCTTCACCGCCAATGACGATGCCCCAGGGCGAGAGGTTGGTGCTGGCGTCAGGCGCCTCGAAGTTGCGGTAGCCCCAGAAGTGGCCCACCCCATTGACCACACCGGCCGCCCAAAAAGGAATCCAGACCATCTGCACGGCCCACACGGCAGCGCCCAGCGCGCCGAACAGCGCCAGGTCCAGAACCAGCATGAGCGCCACACCCTGCCAGCTGAAGCGGCTGTACAGATGGCGCTCGATCCAGTCATCGGGCGTGCCATGGCCGAATTTTTTGAGCGTTTCCCTGTTCGTCGACTCGGCGCGGTACAGCTCGGCGCCACGCCACATCACGGTGCGCAGGCCGCGTGTCTGAGGGCTGTGGGGGTCGTCCACCGTTTCGCATTTGGCGTGGTGCTTGCGGTGGATGGCCACCCATTCCTTGGTGACCATGCCCGTGCCGATCCACAGCCAGAAGCGAAAGAAATGCGCGGGAATGGCGTGCAGATCGAGCGCACGGTGCGCCTGGGCACGGTGCAAAAAGATCGTGACCGCGGCAATGGTGATGTGGGTGGTGGCCAGGGTGTACAGCACGATCTGCCACCAGGCCAGGCCCCACAAGCCATGGCCCAGCCAGTCCACAGTGGCGTTCAAGACAGACCCATCGGGTAACAGCATATTCACAATCCCTTGCTCCAGACAACCTCTGCCCCCATGCAACGCACCCGTTGTGTGGGAATACCGCGCCCCGCCGGAGTTCGGGGCATGGCGCAATGTTCAGACCCCTTTTGAGGCCGACCCGACGGGCGCTTGCGCGCCCTCACCCATCCGATCAGGCCTTTTTGACCCAGACCGCCGCGAAGAATCCGTCGGTCTGGTGCAAGTGGGGCCACAGGCGCAGATAACCAGTGCCCGTGGTACCGCCGCTGCACAGGCCAGGCGCATGGGCCACCTTCAGCTGCTCGAGCAACTGGCCGGCATCGAGCATCTCGAAATCCTTGTGCGCGGCGGTGAAAGCCTCGGCAATGGCCTCGTTTTCCTGCGGCAGGATGCTGCAGGTGGCGTACACCAGTCTCCCGCCCGGCTTGAGCAGGCGGGCGGCGCTGGCCAGGATGGACGTTTGCTTGGCCACCAGCTCCTGCACGCTCTGGGCCGACTGGCGCCATTTGAGGTCGGGATTGCGGCGCAGCGTGCCCAGACCCGAGCAAGGCGCATCGACCAGCACGCGGTCGATCTTGCCGGCCAGGCGCTTGATGCGCTCATCGCGCTCGTGCGCAATGGCCGCCGGGTGCACATTCGACAGGCCGCTGCGCGCCAGCCGCGGCTTGAGCGCATCGAGCCGGTGGGCCGACACATCAAACGCATACAGGCGGCCGGTGCTGCGCATGGTGGCGCCAATGGCCAGCGTCTTGCCGCCCGCGCCCGCACAGAAATCCACCACCATCTCGCCGCGCTTGGCGTCCAGCAGCAGGGCCAGCAGCTGCGAGCCTTCGTCCTGCACCTCGATGGCGCCGCGCGTAAAAGCGTCCAACTTGGTCAGCGCCGGCTTGCCGTCAATGCGCAGGCCCCAGGGTGAATAGGGAGTTGCTACTGATTTAATAGCGGCCTGTGCAAGTTCTTTCTGCACATCCGCCCGTTTTTCCTTCAGGGCATTGACGCGCAAATCGAGCGGGGCGTTTTGTAGCAAGCTCTGCGCCAGCGGCCAGAAACCCGCGCCCAGCTGGTCCTTGAGGGGCTGAACCAGCCACTCGGGCAGGTTGTGGCGGTGCCGCTCCATGAGGTCATCGGGCTGGACGGATTCACACTGGGCCAGCCAGTTCTTTTCCTGCTCGGTCAGGCCGCCCAGCAGAAAATCGCGCGGGCCCTGGAAGCCCAGAATGGCCAGGCGCCGCTCTTTCGGGCCAGAGCCCGAGGGGGCCATGTGGTCAAACAGCAGCTTTTTGCGCAACACGGTGTAAACCGTTTCGGCCAGCGTGGCGCGCTCGCGCGGGCCCAGGCCCCGGTTGTCGCGGAAAAACCGCGACACCACGGCGTCGGCGGGGTGTTCAAAGGTGAGGGTAAGCCTGATGAGTTCGGCACAGGCATCGATAAGGACTTTGGGGTGCATGCCCCGATTGTCCCACCGACACCCCGATCAGCGCCGGGACAGCGCCAGGACAGCGCACCAGGGGCCGACAATCTGCCGCATCGGCAACATGCCGCCCATTTGTTTTTTGATGGCCTGCCATCCCCACCATGAACGACGACGACCTTCCCACCCTGATCCGCACGCCCCCCGGGCTGTACCGCCACCACAAGGGAGGGCTGTATGAGGTGATCGACACCGTGCGCCACAGCGAGACATTGGAGCCCATGACGCTGTACCGCGCGCTCTACGGCCAGCGGGGCCTGTGGGTGCGCCCTGCGGCGATGTTTCTGGAGCACCTGAGCGTGGACGGTGTGTTGCGGCCACGCTTCGAGCGCTGCGGCGACGCGCCCCCCGAGCCGGGCTGACCCCCACCCCCACGCAATTACAGCGCCTGCACCAGCGCCCGCACGGCACGCGGATAGATCACATGCTCCTGCGTGAGCAAGCGCGCCGCCAGGGTTTCGGCCGTGTCACCCGGCAGCACGGGCACCACGGCCTGGTCCAGGATGGGGCCCACATCGAGCTCGGCCGTCACCTGGTGCACCGTCACCCCGGCAAACTTGCAGCCCGCATCGATGGCACGCTGGTGGGTATGCAGGCCGGTGAACGCGGGCAGCAGCGAGGGGTGGATGTTGATCAGCCGCCCCGCGTAATGCGCCACGAAGCCCGGCGTGAGGATACGCATGAACCCGGCCAGCACCACCAGCGCGGGCTGGTGGCGGTCGATCGTGGCGGCCAGTTCGGCGTCAAACGCCTCGCGGCTGGCAAAGGCCTTGTGGTCCAGCACGGCAGTGGCAATGCCCTGATCGCGGGCAAACACCAGCCCCTTGGCATCGGCCTTGTTGCTCACCACTGCGGCCACGCGCGCGCCGTAGCGCTGCTCCCATTTCTCTTGCTGCGCGGTCCGGACGATGCTTGCCATGTTGGAGCCGCCGCCAGAGATCAAAATCACGATGTTCTTCATTTGCCCCGGATTATCTCAGCCATGCCCCCATCCACTTCGTTCAGCCCCGCCACCCGCCCCCTGACCGCCAACGAGGCGCGCGTGCTCGCCACCCTGATGGAGAAGGCGCGCACCGTGCCCGACAGCTACCCCATGTCGCTCAATGGGCTGCTCACCGGCTGCAACCAGAAGACCAGCCGCGAGCCCGTGATGCAGCTCAGCGATGCCCAGGCGCAGGAAGCGCTGGATTCGCTCAAGTTGCTGTCGCTGGCGTTCGAGAGCAGCGGCAGCCGCACCACCCGCTGGGAACACAACTTCCAGCGCGGCGTGGGCGTGCCCGAGCAATCGGCCGTGCTGCTGGGCCTGTTGATGCTGCGCGGCCCACAGACGCCGGGCGAACTGCGCATCAATGCCGAGCGCTGGTACCGCTTTGCCGACATTTCCTCGGTGGAGGCGTTTCTGGACGAGTTGCAGGAACGCAGCCCCGAAAAAGGCGGCCCGCTGGTGGTGCAGTTGCCGCGCGCCCCCGGCGCGCGCGAGCAGCGCTGGGCCCATTTGCTGTGCGGGCCCGTGGATGCCAGCAGCGCTGGCCACCCCCATGCGGGAACCGGTGCCGTGGGCGCGCCCGCATTGCAGGAGCGCGTCGAGGCACTGGAGGCCGAGGTGGCCCGCCTCCAGGCCACGGTGCAAAGGCTGTGCGCAGAACTGGGCATGGCCGCAGACCCCGCGCCCCTGTCACCCTCAGGACAGGACTGAAACGAACGACCGCGCTATAAACCAGAACCTGCCCCATGAGAGCAGGTTCCCACCAGGAGACGCAGCCCATGGACCTTGCATTCACCCCCGAAGAACAGGCCTTTCGCGACGAAGTGCGCACCTGGGTCCGCAGCAACCTTCCCCCGGAGATTGCCCACAAGGTGCACAACGCCCTGCGTCTGAACCGTGCCGACATGCAAGGCTGGGCCAAAATTCTGGGCAAAAAAGGCTGGCTCGGTTTTGGCTGGCCCAAGGAGTTTGGCGGCCCCGGCTGGACGGCCGTGCAAAAGCACCTGTTTGAAGAAGAGTGCGCGCTCGCTGGCGCACCGCGCATCGTGCCTTTCGGCCCCGTGATGGTGGCGCCGGTGATCATGGCGTTTGGCAATGCCGAGCAGCAAAGACGCTTTTTGCCCGGCATTGCCAGCGGCGAAGTGTGGTGGAGCCAGGGCTACAGCGAGCCGGGTTCGGGCTCGGACCTGGCCAGCGTCAAAACCCGCGCCGAGCGCGTGGGCAACCAATACATCGTCAATGGCCAGAAGACCTGGACCACGCTGGGCCAGCATGGCGACTGGATGTTCAACCTGGTGCGCACCAGTACCGAGGGCAAGCCGCAGACGGGCATCTCCTTCCTGCTGCTGGACATGAAGTCCAAGGGCGTGACCGTGCGCCCCATCAAGCTGCTCGATGGCGAGTGCGAGGTCAACGAGGTGTTCTTTGACAACGTCGAAGTGCCGGCCGAAAACCTGATCGGCGAAGAGAACAAGGGCTGGACCTACGCCAAGCACCTCTTGAGCCACGAGCGCACCAACATCGCCGACGTGAACCGCAGCAAGCGCGAGCTCGAGCGTTTGAAGCGCATCGCCAAGGCCGAGGGGGTATGGGACGACCTGCGGTTTCGCGACCAGATCGCCCTGCTGGAGGTGGACATCGTGGCCCTTGAAATGATGGTGCTGCGCGTGCTCTCCAACGAGAAATCGGGCAAGAACGCGCTCGACATCGCCGGCCTGCTCAAGATCCGCGGCAGCGAAATCCAGCAGCGCTACGCCGAGCTGATGATGCTGGCGGCAGGCCCCTTTGCCATGCCTTTCATCGAAGAGGCCATGGAGGCCGGCTGGCAGGGCAACGCGGCGACCGGGGCGCTGGGAGGCTTCCCGGGAGGCATCACGGCCAATGCGCCGCTGGCGTCCAGCTATTTCAACCTGCGCAAGACCACCATCTACGGTGGCAGCAATGAGGTGCAGCGAAATATCGTTGCTCAAACCGTCTTGGGCTGATTCCAACAGCGGAGCGGCAGCGATCTTTCGCTTGCGCGAACATGCACCGCTCCCCCGCCCCCCTCCGCGAGGGGGCTCCAGCCAGAGCTTCGCTGGTTGTGAATGGCGCCAAGGCGCCACCAACCGGCACAAGGAGAGAGAAATGGATTTCGATTTTTCTGACGACCAGGAACAACTGCGGGACGCGGTGCGCAAGTGGGTGGAAAAGGGCTACAGCTTCGAGCGCCGCCGCACCGCCGTGGCTGCGGGCGGGTTTGACCGCGCCGCCTGGAACGAACTGGCCGGGCTGGGCCTGACCGCGCTGACCGTGCCCGAGGCGCACGACGGCATGGGCCAGGGGGCCATCGACGCCATGGTGGCGGCCGAAGAGCTGGGCCGTGGCATGGTGCTCGAGCCCATAGCGCAGGCTTTCATCGCCAGCGCCGTGCTGTCCCGCTACGCCCCCGCCGCCGTGCAATCCGCCTGGCTGCCCCGCGTGGCCAGTGGCGCAGCGCTGGTGGTGCTGGCCCAGCAGGAGCGCAGGGCGCGCTACCGCCTTGATATTTGCGAGGCAAAAGCCACGCAAGACCAATCATTTCATGCACTTACAGCTATTAAAAGCATAGTACCTGCAGGGGATCAGGCCGATGCCTTCCTCGTGCCCGCGCTGCTGGACGGCCAGATCGCCCTGTTCCTGGTGGAGCGCCAGGCCAGCGGCGTGACCACCCAGGGCTACGTCACGCAGGACGGCAGCCGCGCCGCCGAGGTACAGCTGGCCAGCGCGCCCGCCACGCTCGTCACCACCGACGGCCTGGCCGCGCTGGAACTGGCCGTGGACACCGGCATTGCCGCCACCTGCGCTCAGGCCGTGGGCGTGATGGACCAGACCCTGGCCGCCACGGTCGACTACATGAACCAGCGCAAGCAGTTCGGCGTGCCCATCGCCAGCTTCCAGGCCCTGCGCCACCGCGTGGCCGACATGAAGATGCAGCTGGAGCTGGCCCGCTCGATGAGCTACTACGCCAGCCTCAAGCTGGGCGCCCCTGCCGATGAACGCCGCCGCGCCATGGCGCGCGCCAAGGTGCAGCTGGGCCAATCGATGCGCTTCGTGGGCCAGCAGGCAGTGCAGCTGCACGGCGGCATCGGCGTGACGGACGAATACATCGTGAGCCACTACTTCAAGCAACTCACGCAGCTCGAAGTGACCTTTGGCGACACCCTGCACCACCTGGGGGAATTGTCGGCACGCATGCAGGACACGGCCGGCGTATTTGCCTGATGGCACTGCACAAAAAAGCCCCGCAGGCGTCAGCCTGCGGGGCTTTTTCATGGGCTGACCGCCCTCAGAAACCGAGCACGTGCGGCAGCCAGGTCGAGATCGCAGGAATGAAGGTCAGCATCACCAGCACGACAAAATGCGCCAGCAGGAACAGCGGCATTTCGCGTGTGAGCGCGGTGATCGACACGCGCGTGGACACCGCCGTCACAAACAGCAACCCGCCCACGGGCGGCGTGATCATGCCCAGCGTGAGGTTGACGATCACCACCATGGCAAAGTGGATCGGGTCGATGCCCAGCGCGCTGGCGATCGGCGCCAGGATGGGCACCAGGATCATCACGCCCGGCAGCGGCTCCATGAAGATGCCGAACACCAGCAGCAGCACATTCACGGCGATCAGGAACATCACGGGCGAGAGCTGCCAGCTGACGATCAGCTCCGACAGATACTGCGGAACCCCCTCCACCGTGAGCACCCAGGCAAACGCGGCCGAAGTGGCCATCACCAGCAGCACCGACGAAGTCAGCATGGCCGAGCGCGCAGCAATGCCGGGCAAGGCCTTCCACTCCAGCGTGCGGTAGATCCATTTGCCGCAGACCAGCGCATAGAACACGGCCACCACCGAGGCCTCCGTGGGCGTGAAAATGCCAAAACGGATGCCCACGATGATCAGCACGATCAGCATCAGCGCCGGAATCGCCTTGATGCTGGTCACCAGCATCTCACGCCCGCTAGGGCGCGGCTCGCGCGAGCGGTAGTCGCGCTGGCGGCACACATACCAGTTCACGGCCGCCATGGCCGCTGCGATCAGAAGACCCGGCAAGAAACCGGCGATGAACAGGCCGCCGACCGAAACGCTTTCATCCTGCAGCGCATAGATGATCATGCTCACCGAAGGCGGAATGATGGGACCGACGATGGCCGTGCTGGCGGTGAGCGCGGCCGCATAGGGGCGCGAATAGCCAGCCTTGTCCATCATCTTGACCATCATCGAGCCCGGACCGGCCGCATCGGCCAGGGCCGAACCCGAGATGCCCGAGAACAGCGTCAGCGACAGCACATTGGCGTAGCCCAGGCCGCCGCGCAGGTGGCCGACGAACTGCGCTGCAAAGCGCAGCAGCACCGCCGTGAGTGCCCCGCCCGACATCAGCTCGGCCGCCAGGATGAAAAACGGCACCGCCATCAGCGGAAAGCTGTCGATACCGGTGAACATCTCCTTGAACACCACCAGCTGCGGGTAGCGCCCACCCACGAACACCGCCAGCGCGGCTGAAATCGCCAGCGCAAAAGCGACCGGGAAGCCCAGCGCCAGCAACACGACGATGGCAATAAAAAGCGTGAGAGCCATGTTTTTTCCTTCTCTGCGATCAGATAGACGCCGCCGCTTCGGCATCCATCTCGCCGGACTCGACATAGCTGCCGTCCGCGATGTAGCCGCGCGCGATGAACAGCAGGTGCACCAACATCAGCAAGAAGCCCACCGGCATGGCCAGGTAGATCCAGGCCATGGGCACATCGGTGGCCGCCGTGGTCTGAAAGCGCGTGGCCCACACATAGAGCACCGAAAAATAGGTCATGACCAGGCAGAACAGGCCGACCCCAAACACCACCAGCTTGCGGATCGCCCGCGCTGCACGGCTGCCTACCGCGCCGTGCAGGTTGTCGATGGCCACATGGCCGCCAAAACGCAGCACCAGGCCCGCGCCAAGGAAGGTGCACCAGATCATCAGGTGCCGGGCCACCTCTTCGGCCCAGACAATGGAGTCCCCCGTGGTGTAGCGCAGCACCACGTTGGCGAAAACGATGCAGGCCATGGCCAGCAACAGCACGATGAGCACCCAGCGGTTGCAAGCCACCAGTGCGCGTTCCACGCGATTGAGCATAGGGGTCGATACGCCGGACGGCGCCTGTGATGGAAAGGAAAAAACAAACCGCCCGGCCAGGCCGGGCGGTCACGGGCACACCAAAACCGCGTTACTTCACGCTAGCAATGGCATCCAGCGTCTTCTGGCCGAACTTGGTGGCGTATTGCTTGTAGGCCGGCTCCAGCGCGGTGCGGAAGGCCGCCTGGTCCACCTGGGTCACGACCTGCATGCCATGGCTCTTGGCCTCTTCCACGCCCTTCTTCTCCACCGCGTCCACGAAGGCGCGCGATGCCAGCGCACCCACCTTGGCGCCCTGCGTGAACGTGGCCTTCTGCGCGTCAGTCAGACCATTCCAGAAGCCGGGTGACACAATCAACGCCACGGGCGCATACACATGCGCGGTCAGCGTCAGGTGCTTTTGCACCTGCCACAGCTTGGCCGATGCCAGCACGGAGATAGGGTTCTCCTGACCGTCGATGGTGCCTTGCTGCAGCGCGCCAATCACTTCGGGCCAGGACATGGGCGTGGGCGAAGCCCCCAGGGTCTTGAACGCCGTGATGTGCACGGGGTTCTCAGTCACGCGGATCTTCAGGCCCTTGAGGTCTTCCACCTTCTGCACTGCATGCTTGTTGTTGGTCAGGTGACGAAAGCCCTGCTCGCCCCAGGCCAGCGCGATCAGGCCACGGGCCTTGAATTTCGCCAGCAGGTCCTGGCCAAACGGGCCGTCCAGCACGGCGCGCGCGTGCTGCGTGTCGCGGAACAGGAAAGGAATGTCCACCACGCCCACGTCGGGCACAAAATTGCTCAGGGCGCCGGTAGAGACGATCACGGCCTCGACGGTGCCCAGCTGCAGGCCCTCGATCAGCTCGCGCTCACCACCCAGCGCGCTGGAGGGGAACTGCTTGAACTTGAAGGCGTTGTTCGTGCCCTTCTCGACCGCATCGGCCCAGGCCTGGGCCGCGGCACCATAGTGCGAATTGACGGCCAGGGCGTAGCCGAGCTTGACTTCCTTGGCTTGCTGGGCGAACGCGGAACCAGCGGCAACTGCCAGCGCTGCGGTGGCGCAGGAGACAACGAGGGAACGACGAGAAATGCGCATGGAAAAGGGTTCCTTGGAGAAGTGGCGGGTGAAGTGAACCCGCCATTGTAATTTTCAAAGCCCCACCCACAGGCTTGGTAGGCCACGCAGGCCCCTCGCACCCGCGCGCCAGGCAAGGCCACCGGGCCCCCTATCCTGTGGGTGCGTCCCGCCCTAGCGCGCCACTCAGGTGAGCCGGTAGTTCACCGGTTGCAAGGGCTGCGGCAGATCGGTCTCGCCCAGCGACTCCCGCAGATTGATCTCGATCGCCCGGCACAGGGTATCGAGCGGCAGGTCGTTGCTTTCCATGCCGAAGGGTTCTTCGATCTCGTAGCCCAGCGCATCCAGACCAAAGAAGGTGTAGGCCACGATGCCCACCACAAAAGGCGTCATGAAGCCCGTGGTGTCGACCAGACCGAAGGGCAGCAAAAAACAGTACATGTAGGCCGTGCGGTGCAGCAGCAGGGTGTAGGAAAACGGCACCGGCGTGTTCTTGATGCGCTCGCACGATGCGGCAGAGGCGGTCAGGGACGACAGCGTGGCATCCATCGACGCCGCCAGGCAGGGCTCGATCTGCCCCTGGCGCACACACTCGCCCAAGTCGCGCCCCATGTGCAGCATGAGCGTGTCGGCGGGGTTCGAGGTGGCGCGGGCCTGCTCGAACTCATCTGCCGTCAGCCAGCGCTGCAACACCGCATCATCGCGCTGATCGCGCAACTGCAGCCGCAGCGCATGCGCAAAGGCAATCGCCCGGTGCACCATGCGCACCCGCACATCGTCCGCACGCCGGGCGGGGTCCAGCGGCGCGGGCAGGTGGATCAGACCCTGGCACTGGCGCGACAGCGTGCGGGTACGGTGCACGATCTCGCCCCACAGCTTGCGCGCTTCCCAGTAGCGGTCGTAGGCGGTGGTGTTGCGAAAGCCCAGAAAAATCGCCAGCGGCAGGCCGATCAGCGTGAAGGGAATGGCCGTGAGCGTGATCTTGAGCGAGAACAGGTTGCCGTGCGCCAAGGTGACCAGCGTCGCCAACAGGATATTGAGCAGCAAGGTCAGGCGGATGCGCTGCAGCACCGAGCCGCGCAGCACCAGAAACAACCGCAGCCCCGATGGGCGCTCACGAACAATCATGCCGAAAAACCAAGGGTAAACGCTTATTGAACCACAACCAATGCACCTGCAAGAAGGCTGTGCGCCACGTCAACGCCCAGGAAAAAGACCGCCCCTTCAGACCAGCAAGCGCGATGATTTGGGCACATGCGCCATCAAGAACTGCATCTGGTCAGCCAGGATGCGCCGGTTGCGCAGAATGAAGTCTTCCCACAGGCTGGGCACATAGGGCGCGTACAGCAGCGGCATGTGGGCCTGCTCGGGCGTGCGCGGCCCCTTGCGGTGGTTGCAGGGGCGGCATGCGGTCACCACGTTCATCCAGTGGTTCT
>DAOPUP010000040.1:0-11611 GCA_035350655.1 Acidovorax sp.
TGTTTGTGCGCGAGCAGGGCATTGCAGCCGACCTCGAAGCCGATGCGCTCGATGCCACGGCACGCCATGCGGTCGTCTACAACCGCCTGGGCACGCCGGTCGCCACAGGCCGCCTGCTGCAGCAGGCACCGGGTGTGGGCCGCATTGGTCGCATGGCGGTGGACCGTTCGGTGCGCGGCGCGCAATGGGGGCGGCAGTTGCTGGCGGCGCTGGTGGACGCCGCGCGCGCCCGGGGTGATCACGAGGTGCAACTGCACGCCCAGCGCAGCGCCGAAGGCTTTTACCGCCGCGCCGGGTTTGCCGTGGTGGGCGAGCCCCATGACGAGGCCGGCATCGCCCACATCGCCATGGCGCGGCGGTTGTAAAGCGATTGCTATGAAAAAATGAGCTGCCAGTGCTTTATCAATAAGCACTAGAGCCTATTTTTACTCAGATATCTTCGAGCAATGGATAGGGCAGGGGCACCAGGGTCAGCGCCACGCCATCTGCCGCGCCTGCCTGCAGGCTGGCCTCTGTTTCCTGCGCAGCCGCGATCTGCAGCGAAACGATGGCGTCAAAGCCGCCCCCGGGGGCGGGTGCCACCTGCACCACGGTGCCGCAGGGCTGCTCCCGATCCGCTGTGCTGAACACTTCGGCACCCACCGCGATATCTGCATCCGCATGGGCCACATAAGCCCGGCGCTTGAGCGTGCCCCGGAACTGGCTGCGTGCCACCACCTCCTGGCCGGGGTAGCAGCCCTTCTTGAAGTTCACGCCGCCCACCGATTCGTAGTTGAGCATCTGCGGCACAAAGGCCTCCACCACCGGCGCGGTCAGCGTTGCTACGCCGCTCCTCACTTCGCTCCAGAGCCACAGGGCGGTATCCAGCGCGGGGGCTGCGGGGGCCGGGTCCGACGCGGGGGCCACCCACAGCGCGCGGGCGGCGCCGTCTGCGGGATACAGATGTACCACAGTGGCTGAGCCGATATCGGCCTTCACCCAGGCAGGATGTGTGCCACCAGCTACGGTGTTGATAGCGTCTCCGGCCACGCCATACAGCGCGAAGTCCGCCGTCGCGTCGGTCAACTTCGCCTTGGCGCGCAGCACGAACATCGACAGGCGCTTGAGCGTGGCGGGCAACAGGTCGCGGCTGCAGACCAGCAGCACCTCGGTGGCGCTGCGCTTGAAACCGATGAAACTGGCCTGCATCCGGCCCTTGGCCGACAAAAAGGCCGCCAGGCGGGCCTGTTCCATGCCGAGCAGTGCGAAATCCTGGGTCAGCTGGCCATGCAGAAACTGGGCGGCGTCTTCGCCTTGCACGCGAATCACGCCGAGATGGGACAGGTGGGCAATGCCATTCAGGGGGTAGGTCATCGCTGAATTATGATGCCCTGTTTCATACATATAGACGGCAGGGTTGTGCGACGTTTACTGGCTTTGATGGTGTTGGTTGTGATCGCACTGGGCGGTGCTGCGTACGGGTGGCTGCACCAGCCGCTGGACCTGGGGCCGCAGCCGCTGGAGCTTGCCATCGAGCCCGGCACCACGCCACGCGGCGTGGCCCGCGATGTGGTGGCTGCAGGGGTGCAGACGGACGCCCGCCTGCTGTATGCCTGGTTTCGTTTTTCGGGGCAGGACCGGGCCATCAAGGCGGGCAACTACGAAATCCCGCCCGGCACGACACCCATCGGCCTGCTGCGCAAGCTGGCGCGGGGCGAGGAGGCGCTGCGCGCGCTTACGCTGGTGGAGGGCTGGAACTGGCGCCAGGTGCGCCAGGCGCTGGCCCGGGAAGACCAGCTCAGGCCCGATTCGGCCCAGCTCACCGACGAAGCACTGATGGCCCAGCTGGGCCGCCCCGGCGTGGCGCCCGAGGGGCGCTTCTTTCCGGACACCTACACCTACGCCAAGGGGTCGAGTGACATCGCCTTGCTGCGCCGGGCCTTGCACGCCATGGACCGGCGCCTCGATGCCGCCTGGGCGCAGCGCGCCGCAGACACGCCCCTGAAGTCGGCGGACCAGGCGCTGATTCTGGCCAGCATCGTCGAAAAAGAAACGGGCAAGCCCAGCGACCGGGGTCAGATTGCCGGTGTGTTCACGAACCGCCTGCGCGCGGGCATGCTGCTGCAGACCGACCCCACGGTGATCTATGGCTTGGGCGAGAAGTTCGACGGCAACCTGCGCCGCCGGGATCTGCAGGCCGATACGCCGTGGAACACCTACACCCGTGCGGGCCTGCCGCCCACGCCGATTGCCATGCCTGGCAAGGCCGCATTGCTGGCCGCCGTGCAGCCCGATGCCACACGCGCCCTGTACTTTGTGGCCAAAGGCGACGGTACCAGCCATTTCAGTGCGTCGCTGGACGAGCACAACCGCGCCGTCAACCGCTTTCAGCGCGGGCAGTAACGCATGATGGCCCCGGCGTTTTCATTGCTCCAGGAACGCAGTTTCATTCAAGGTTTCCATGTCCCCCACTGGTTTGTTCATCACCTTTGAAGGCATCGACGGTGCCGGCAAGTCCTCGCACATCGAGGGCCTGGCGGCGGCTTTGCGCACCCAGGGCCGCACGGTCACCGTGAGCCGCGAGCCGGGCGGCACCCCGCTGGCCGAAAAGCTGCGGGCCATGGTGCTGAACGACCCCATGGATGCGCTCACCGAATCCCTGCTGATCTTTGCCGCCCGCCGCGACCACCTGCGTAACGTCATCGAGCCTGCGCTGGCGCGCGGCGATGTGGTGCTGTGCGACCGCTTCACCGACGCCACTTTTGCCTACCAGGGGGCCGGGCGGGGCTTTGATGTGGGCGTGCTATCCACATTGGAGCGCCTGGCGCAGACGGGGCTGGCGCCTGATGCCCATTGGATGCGTGAACCCGACCTGACGGTATGGTTCGACCTGGCACCTGAAGTGGCGGCCGAACGCCTGGCCGGTGCGCGGGTGCCTGACCGTTTTGAGGCCCAGCCCGTGGAGTTCTTTCGCCGCGTGGCCCAGGGCTACGCCGACCGCGCCGCCGCCGCACCCCAGCGCTTTGCACGTCTCGATGCGGCGCAGGACCGCCAGCACGTGTGGCAGCAACTGATGCAGGTGATGGTGCGCCGGGGCTGGCTGCATGCCATGGCCCAGGCGCAGGGTGGTCCGCAATGACGGGGGGTGCTGCGGCCCTGGCGCCCTGGATTGCCGCCCAGCGCTCTACGTTGCTGGCCCAGCGCGGCCATGCCTGGCTGCTGCAAGGGCCGTCGGGCCTGGGGCAGTACGCCCTGGGGTTGGAGTTGGTGCGTGCTTGGTTGTGCGATGCACCGACGCAGCAGGGCGCTTGCGGCCAGTGTGGCAGCTGCCACGCCATCGACGTGCGCACCCATGCCGACCTGTGTGTGCTGATGCCCGAGGTGCAGATGCTGGCGTTGGGCTGGCCGCTGTCGGAAAAAGCCCAGGCCGATATCGATGACAAAAAGCGCAAGCCCAGCCGCGAGATTCGCGTCGAGGCCATGCGCGATGCGGTGGAGTTTGCGCAGCGCACCTCGGCCCGTGGGCGCGGCAAGGCCGTGCTGGTCTATCCGGCCGAGCAGATGAACCACATCACGGCCAATGCGCTGCTCAAGACGTTGGAGGAGCCCCCCGGCGATGTGCGCTTTGTGCTGGCCAGCGAGGCCGCGCACCAGCTGCTGCCCACCATTCGCAGCCGCTGCCTGGGGCACACCATGGCCTGGCCTGCCGAGGCCGACATGCTGCAATGGCTGGCAGGGCAGGGCGTGGAGCCCGTGGCTGCGGCAGCGCACCTGCGCGCTGCCGGTGGCCGGCCCGATGACGCCTTGGCGCTGGCCCGCTCCGGTCGCAGTCCGCAGGCCTGGGCGGCCTTGCCCCAGGCCATTGCGCGGGGCGACGTGGCGGCGCTGGGCGATTGGACGCCCGCTCAGGCGATCGACGCCCTTCAAAAACTCTGCCATGACCTGCTGGCCGCTGGCGTGGGTGCGGCACCGCGCTATTTCGCGCCGGGCGATCTGCCCAAGCCTCCCGCGCTGGGCGCCCTCACGCGCTGGTCGCGGGCACTGACCAAAGAGGCCCGCACGGCGGAGCATCCGTTCAACGCGGGTCTTATGCTGGAGGCGCTTGTGGCCCAGGCGCGAAACACCCTACACTCAAGGCACTGAAGTCCCCACACCATGAGAAGTACCCCCTCAACGCCGCGTCCCAGTGTCATGCAGCTGGCCATCAAGGAAAAGGCTGCCTTGTACGCCGCCTACATTCCCTTTTTTGCCGAAGGGGGCATTTTTGTCCCCACACCGCGCGACTACCAACTGGGCGACGATGTCTATGTGTTGCTGACCTTGCCCGAAGAGTCCCAGCGTTATCCGGTGGCGGGGCGCGTGGCGTGGGTCACCCCCCCCCGCGCTGCAGGCAACCGCACCCAGGGAATTGGCATCCAGTTCCCCAAGGACGAGAAGTCGCTGCAGCTCAAGATGAAGATCGAAGAGCTGCTGGGCACGGCCCTGGGGTCGGAGCGTCCTACGCAAACCATCTGAGCGCACCGCGCGATCCTGTGCCGACCCGCGCTGGCGGGTCGGCTTTTTGTTTTGAGGCCGCATGTTTACCGATTCGCACTGTCACCTCACGTTTCCCGAACTGCTCAGCCAGTTGCCGGCCATCCGTCAGGCCATGTCCGACGCGCAGGTGCAGCGGGCCTTGTGCATCTGCACCACCATGGAAGAATTCGATGGCGTGCATGCACTGGCGCTGGCCCATGACAACTTCTGGTGCACTGTGGGCGTGCATCCCGATAACGAGGGTGTGACCGAGCCTTCGGTGCAAGACCTGCTGGACTGTGCTGCACTGCCCCGCGTGGTGGCCATTGGCGAAACGGGCCTGGATTACTACGGCATGGAAGACCGCAAGGGCGGGCGCAGCATTGCCGATCTGGAATGGCAGCGTGAGCGCTTTCGCACCCATATTCGCGCTGCGCGGGCCTGCGGCAAGCCCCTGGTGATCCATACCCGCAGCGCCTCGGATGACACCCTGGCCATCCTGCGTGAAGAAGGCGAAGATGGCGCGGGCAACCTTGCGGGTGGCGTGTTCCACTGTTTTACCGAGTCGATGCAGGTGGCCCGGGCCGCGCTGGACCTGGGTTACTACATCTCGTTCTCGGGCATCGTCACGTTCAAGAGCGCTCAGGAGTTGCGCGATGTGGTGGCCTTCGTGCCCCTGGATCGCATGCTGATCGAAACCGACAGCCCCTACCTGGCGCCAGTGCCTTACCGTGGCAAGACCAACAATCCGTCCTATGTGCCCTTGGTGGCGCAGCAGATTGCTCAAACGCGGGCCATCGCGCTGGAGACGGTGGCGCAGGCCACCAGCCGCAATTTCGAGGCGCTGTTCAAGGGAGTGGTGGCATGAACCTGCAACGCCGTGGTGTGCTGGTCCTGGCGGTTTCGGCTGCGGGCACGCTGGCGCATGCGGGCTCCTACGAAGATTTTTTCACGGCCATCTGGCGCGACGATGGCACCGCGATTGCCGCGCTGCTGCGGCGCGGGTTTGACCCGAATACGCGCGACCCCAACGGGCAGCCTGGTTTGTTGATGGCCTTGCAACTCGACTCCCGCAAGGCCTTTGCAGCGCTCATGGGCGCGCGGCAGTTGAATGTGGAGGCGCGCAACGCGCAGGATGAAAGCCCTTTGATGCTGGCTGCCATCAAGGGCCACATCGAGGCCGTCAAGGCCTTGATTGCGCGGGATGCCGATGTGAACAAGCCGGGCTGGACGCCCCTGCACTATGCCGCGTCGGGCACCACGCCCGAGCACGCCGCCATCATGGCCTTGCTGCTCGAGCACCATGCCTACATCGATGCGGCGTCACCCAATGGTTCCACCCCGCTGATGATGGCGGCCCAATATGGCACCAGGCAAGCGCTGCAGCTGCTGCTCGATGAAGGCGCCGATCCTGCGCTCAAGAACCAGCTGGGGCTGAGCGCCAGTGATTTTGCGCAGCGGGTCGGCCGCCAAGAGGCGGCCGAGACCCTTGCCGACGCCATGCGCCGGCGCCAGCCGAGCCGTGGCAAGTGGTAGCCCGGGTAGACCGTAGCCCGGTGCGCAGGCCCTAACCGGCGACCGGGCGATGTTGCAGGCGGGCGTAGAGCCCACCGCTGGCCATCAAGGCGCTGTGCGTGCCTTGCTCGGCAATGCGGCCTCGCTCCATCACCACCACGCGATCGGCATGTTCGATGGTGGACAGGCGATGGGCAATGACCAGCGTGGTGCGGCCCCGCATGAGCCGCTGCAGGGCATCTTGCACCAGGCGTTCTGACTCGGTGTCCAGCGCCGAGGTGGCCTCGTCGAGGATGAGGATGGGTGCGTCCTTGTACAAGGCCCGCGCGATCGCAAGACGCTGGCGCTGCCCGCCTGAAAGCTGGGCCGCGTTATGGCCCACCACCGTGTGGATGCCCTGGGCAAGCGCGGCCACATGCTCCGTCAGGTTGGCCGCGGCCAGGCAAGCATGCACCCGTTGTTCGTCCAGGGTGCTGCCCAGGGCCACATTGGCGGCGATGGTGTCGTTGAACATCACGACATCCTGGCTGACCATGGCGAACTGCGCGCGCAGCGAATCAATGCGCCATTCGGTCAGGGGGTAGCCGTCCAGCAGGATCTGGCCGGAAGATGGGCTCAGGAAACGGGGCAGCAGGTTCACCAGGGTGGTCTTGCCTGCACCCGAGGGCCCCACCAGGGCCACGATCTCGCCCGGCTGAACGCTCAGGCTCACGCGGTCCAGGGCCGGTGTGTTTTCCGGGCCAAAGGCGACGGTCACGTCCTGCAAGGCGATTGCGCCCTGTGCCCGCTCGGCACTGTGCTGGCCACCGGTTTCCGCACCGGCATCGCTGAGCAGTGCAAGACCGCGCTCCAGCGCGGCCACACCACGCGTGATCGGATTGGCCACGTCGGCCAGCCGGCGGATGGGCGCAATCAGCATGAGCATGGCCGTGATGAACGAGACAAAGCCGCCTACAGTCACCCCGTGGGTATCCACGGCGCCCCGGTTTTGCCACAGGGCGATGCAGATCACCGTGGAAAGTGCGGCGGCGGCCAGCAGCTGGGTCAGGGGGGTCATGGCGGATGAGGCAATCGTCGATTTGATGGCCAGGCGGCGCAGGCTGCGGCTCAGGCTACCAAAGCGCTCGGCCTGACGGGGTTGCGCGCCGTGCAGGCGCACCATGCGGTGCGCCAGGACATTTTCTTCCACTACATAGGCCAGTTCGTCCGTGGCCTGCTGGCTGCTTTTGGTCAGGCTGTACAGGCGCCGGGACAGGGTCTTCATGATCCAGGCAACGCCGGGCACGATCACGGCCACTATCAGCGTGAGCTGCCAGTTCAGGAAAAGCAGGTAGCCCAGCAAGGCAATGAGCGTGAAACCGTCGCGCGACAAACCGAACAACGCTTGCACCAGCAGGGTAGAGCCTGTCTGCACCTCGTACACCACGGTGTTGGACAGCGCGCTGGCCGACTGGCGGCTGAACAAGGCCATCTCGGCAGCCAGCACGCGCTGGAACAAGGCCTGCCGCAGCAACAACATGCCTTCGTTGGCAATGCGCGCCAGCGCATACTGGGCCACGAATTGCGCAACCCCCCGCACCAGAAACACGCCCAGAATGGCCAGCGGCACCATCCACAGTTGCAGCGTGCCCTGGGTGAAGCCGCGGTCCAGCAGCGGTTGCAGCAGGGCGGGGATGAGTGGCTCGGTCGCGGCGCCCACCAGGGTGGCCACGATCGCAACAATCCAGGCCAGTCGGTGTTGCCCGAAATAGGGAGAGAGTCGTGCCAGTCGGGCGCGCAGGCTCGGGGGCGGGGGAGGCGCGGCGGGAGCCGCCTGGGCGTTCGTGTCGGTGGCTAGCATGTGGGGCGGATTCTACGTTTCGCTGCCGGCCCATCGCACAGTTTGTCACCAGGGTACACCGAGGGTGTGTAACATTCACGCCTGTCCACCGGCTTTCGCTCGGTTTCCGCTGGCTGCCAATGACCACTGATCGAACTCCCACCTCCCTGCTCACCGCGGCTTTGCCGCAACCCCTGCGTCGCCGTTTGATGGCTGCGTTGATCTCTACCCCCGCGTTACCCGCCCTGGCGCAATTTCGTGTCGAAGTCACAGGTGTCGGGCTGACCCAGCTGCCCGTGGCCATTGCGCCCTTTCGCGGCGAAGCACAGTCGCCCCAGAAAATCGCCGCGATTGTCCAGGCCGACCTGGAGCGCAGCGGGCAATTTCGCGCGGTGGACGCCTCGGGTTCTGCGCTCGATGAAAGCTCGCGCCCTGATGTGGCGCTGTGGCGCCAAAAAGGCGCTGATTCCCTCGCCACCGGTAGCATCACGCGCCTGGCTGATGGACGCTTTGACGTGCGTTTTCGCCTGTGGGACGTGGTGCGCGGGCAAGACCTTGGCGGCCAGAGTTTTGTGGTGACCCAAGGCGATCTGCGCCTGGTGGCGCACCGCATATCCGACTTTATCTACGAAAAACTGACGGGCGAGCGCGGTGTCTTTTCGACGCGCATCGTGTATGTGACCAAGGCGGGCACGCGCTACAGCCTCTGGGTGGCAGACGCCGATGGCGAAAACGCGCAGTCTGCCTTGTCGAGCCCCGAGCCCATCATTTCTCCGGCCTGGTCGCCCAATGGCGGGCAGATTGCCTATGTGTCGTTTGAGTCGCGCAAACCGGTCGTGTACGTGCACGACGTGGCAACGGGCCGGCGCCGGCTTATCGCGAATTTCCGGGGTTCCAATAGCGCACCGGCCTGGGCGCCCGACGGTCGTACGCTGGCCGTCACCCTGAGCCGCGACGGTGCCTCCCAGCTCTACACCATCGACGCCAACGGCGGCGAACCACGGCGATTGATGCAAAGCGCCGGCATCGATACGGAGCCCGTGTTTTCTGGTGACGGCCGCAGCATTTATTTTGTCAGTGACCGCGGCGGCGCACCCCAGATCTACAAGGTGCCAACCGCTGGCGGCAATGCCGAGCGGGTGACATTTACCGGCACCTACAACATCTCGCCCAGCATCAGTCCCGACGGTCGCTGGCTGGCCTATATCTCGCGCGTCGGCGGTGCGTTCAAGCTGCATGTGATGGATCTTTCATCAGGCGCTGTTTCAGCCATTACCGACACCAGCGCCGACGAAAACCCCAGCTTCGCCCCCAACAGCCGCCTGATCGTTTATGCCACGCAGCAGCAAGGCCGGGAAGCCCTGATGACCGCGACCCTGGATGGCAAGATCAAAGCGCGCCTTGCAGGGCAGGGCGGTGATATCCGCGAACCCGATTGGGGTCCGTTCCAGAAACAGTGAACCTTCAGACATTTTTTATATCAAGCTCGCAGGAGAATTTTGGATGATCAAACGCATTTCCCTCGCCATCACCGTTGCTGCCCTCATGGCAGGCTGCAGTTCGGGCGTCAAGCTCGATGACGTTCCGGTTGAAGACAAATCGGCAATTCCCTCGGCAGGCACCAGCGGCGGTGCTAATTCCGGCAATGCCGCACAAAGCGGTGTGGCCGGTGTCAATCTGGGGCAATCCGCACGGGATGCTGCGGGCCCGGTCGGTGTCAGCCGGCTGGTCTACTTTGACTACGACAGCTATGCCATCAAGCCCGAATTCCAGTCGTTGATCGAGGCACATGCCCGCTTCATCAAGTCCAGTGGCAACCGCAAGGTCATGCTGGAAGGGCACACCGACGAGCGCGGTGGCCGTGAGTACAACCTGGCCCTGGGCCAAAAGCGTGCAGAAGCCGTTCGTCGGGCACTGGGTTTGCTGGGCGTTTCTGATGCCCAGGTGGAAGCGGTGAGCTTCGGCAAGGAAAAACCTGCGGTTCAGGGTAGCAATGAGGAAGCGCACGCGCAAAATCGCCGCGCTGAACTGTCCTACCGTTGATGCGCGCAGCAACGTTTCCCATACAGGGCAAGGCGCTGCTGGCGCTGATGCTGTCTTGTGCCTTCATCTCCACCAGCCACGCCGGGCTTTTCGAGGATGACGAGGCACGGCGTGCCATTCTCGAATTGCGCCAGCGGGTGGATGCACTGCAGCAGGCGAACCAGCGCTCTGCGGACGATCTGCGCAAATCGGGTGATGACAGCTCGCAACTGCGGCGTGGGTTGCTGGATTTGCACAACCAGATTGAAGCCTTGCGCGCGGAGCAGGCCAAGTTGCGTGGACAGAACGAGCAGCTGTTGCGTGACGTGGCAGATCTGCAGCGCCGGCAGAAAGACATAGCGCAAGGCGTGGACGAGCGTCTGCGCCAGTTTGAGCCGGTGAAGGTGACGCTGGATGGGTTGGAGTTTCAGGCCGATGCCGCAGAAAAGCGCGATTTTGAAGCCGCTCTGGCGGTCTTCCGGTCGGGAAAGTTCGCCGATGCCAACCTGGCATTCGCCGGCTTTGTCCGCCAATATCCGCGCAGCGGCTATGTGCCGTCTGCGCGCTTTTGGCTGGGCAATGCGCAGTATGCGGCGCGCGATTACAAGGAGGCCATTGGCAACTTCAAGATGATGTTGTCAGAGTCTCCTGGCCATGCGCGTGCCCCTGAAGCAGCGTTGTCCATCGCCAACTGCCAGATCGAGCTGAAGGAAACGCGCACGGCCCGAAAGACCCTGGAGGATTTGTTGCGTGCTTATCCCCAATCCGAAGCTGCCGTGGCTGCGAAAGAGCGGCTGTCGCGTTTGAAATGACGGCAGTGACCGTGCCCTCGGTGGTCGCTGCAGTGGAGGGCGAGGCGGGTTCCGATGTGGATCTGCAGCGCCGTTTTGGCGGCCTGGAGCGGCTGTATGGCGTTGCAGGCGCAGCGCGCATCCAGCGGTCCCATGTTGTTGTGGTGGGCATTGGCGGGGTCGGGTCCTGGGCGGCCGAGGCCCTGGCCCGCAGCGGCGTTGGACGCATCACCCTGATCGACCTCGATCATGTGGCCGAATCCAATATCAACCGCCAGATCCATGCACTGACCTCCACCGTCGGCCAAGCCAAGGTGTCGGCCATGCAGGAGCGCATTGGGCTCATCAATCCGCATTGCAAGGTGTGGTGTATCGATGACTTTGTCACGCCGGAGAATTGGCCCGGCTTGCTCTCCGGACCGGTTGACGCGGTGATTGACGCCTGTGACCAGATCAAGGCCAAGACGGCCATGGCCGCATGGGCGCGCGACACGGGCACAGTTTTTGTGAGCGTGGGTGCCGCAGGCGGCAAGCGGCATGCGCACAAGATTGATATCGATGACCTCAGCACGACAACGCACGACCCCTTGCTGGCGCAATTGCGTTATCGCTTGCGCAAACACCACCAGGCACCGCGGGAGGGACGCAAGATCGGCGTCACCTGTGTGTTCAGTCGGGAGGCCGTGGCCGCGCCCGATGCGTCCTGCGCGGTGGAGGGCGACGGCAGCTTGAATTGCCACGGTTACGGCTCGGTCGTGGCCGTGACGGCAACCTTCGGCCAGTGCGCTGCGGGATGGGTGCTCGACAAGCTGGCCACCGGCTCCCGGAAAGACGAAAAAATCACGCTATAATCCAAGGCTTTGCAGCAGTAGATAAAACTTCTTTTGCATAACGGGACGTTAGCTCAGTTGGTAGAGCAGCGGACTTTTAATCCGTTTGTCGTGGGTTCGACCCCCGCACGTCCCACCAA
>DAOPUP010000041.1:0-11460 GCA_035350655.1 Acidovorax sp.
CACGCGAGCCACCCACATCGCGCATGTGCAACAGCTCAAAGAGCGCCACAACCCGAATGCCGAGCGCAAATGCCCCCAGTGCGGCAGCGCCATGGCGCTGCGCACCGCAAAGGCGGGCGCGCAGGCGGGCAAGCAGTTTTGGGGTTGTTCAATGTTTCCCAAGTGCCGGGTGATGCAGAAATTTTGAGTGGAGTAACAGCTCTTATCCGGAAAGCGCTAGCGCCCTTTTTCACACAAATTCTGGCGTGCATCCAAGCGCCACCCCGTCGGCGCTTCGAATGGCGCCCGCGCCCATGCCCCTGTGCAGGGCCGTTGCCGGGCGCGTGGCCCGGCATGGCGCTTATTCGCCCCGAAACCGGGAACGCACCTGCGCGGCGCTGGCCAGGGGCCGGCCGGCCAGGGCCGCGCTTTCGGCCACCTGGCGGACCAGACTGGCGTTGTCTGGCGCCAGGCTGCCGTCGCGCCGCCACAGGTTGTTTTCAAAACCCACGCGTACATGCCCACCCAGCGCCAGCGCGGCCATGGCGCAGCGGTGTTCTTGCGCGCCAAAGGCGCACATGGCCCAGGGGTGGGCGCCGTCCCGGGTGTGCAAAAAAGGCAGCAGATCGGTGGCTGCCGATGTTTGCCCGGCCGCGTAGCGGCCCAGCACGAACAACACAAACCACGGCCCCTCGGGGACCACGCCGCGGGCGCGCAGCTGGTTCCACTGCGCCACCTCGGCGGTGTCGTACAGAATGACCTGCGTCATGGTCTGATTGGCTAGCAGCCAGCCAAAGAAGCCCGACAGCTCTGTCTCAGAAAGCCCCGGCCTGAGCAGTTCGCGCAGGCTGACCGAGACCGCCTCGGGCTGCAGTTCGAGCACCAGCGCAACCTGTTCGGCCGGGTCATACACACCAGCCGCCTCGGTGGTGACCTGGATCACCAGGTTGTGCCCCACCGCCGCGCGCACGGCGGCCTGGGCCGCGCGGTAATGGTCGGCGCGCAGGCTGTGCCGGCCGTCGGGGTGGCGCACATGCAGGTGCAGCATGGCCGCGCCCGCGTCCAGGCAGGCGCGGGCGGTGGCCGCCAGCGCCTCGGGCGTGATGGGCAGCGCGGCGTGGTCTGCGCGGGTCTTGTAGGCGCCGTTGGGCGCCACGGTGAGGATGAGGGGCTCGTCGTTCATGACAAGGGGGTTCCCTGGTGTGCGCGCAGCCGCCAGGCGCTGCCCACAGTGCCTGGCTCGGCCACCCAGACGGTGAGAAATGCGCTGCGCACCGGCTTGTCCTGCCCGTCCTTGCGCACGGTGGCATCCATGCGGCCGGTGACGAGGGCGGCGGCGGGCAGCACCTGCACCTGCAGGTCGCTCCATTCCAGGCGAAGGTAGCGCAACGCGCCCTCGCGGATCTTGTGCAGGTAGCTGGTCCGGGTGTCGCGCGTGCCGGTGGAGTGCATGTACACGATGTCGGGCGACAGCAGCGCTTCGAGGGCTGCGCCGTCGCCGGCCAGCAGCGCTTCGCGGCGCCGCTGCTCGAGTTGCAGCACGGCCTGCGGGGTGATCAACGCACGCATGGCGGTGCGCGCTTCAGTCGAGCTTGACGCCAGCCTGGCGCACCACCTGGCCCCATTGGGCGGCATCGGCCTTGATGAAGGCGGCAAACTCGGCTGGTGTGGTGGCTTTGAGTTCGCCGCCGTACTGGCGCCATTTTTCGGCCAGCTGCGGGTTTTGCGTGGCTTTTTGCATGGCGGCGCTGAGCTTGTCGACAATCGCCTTGGGGGTACCCGCGGGCGCCAGAATGCCCTGCCAGGCCACGGGCGCGTAGTCGGCAATGCCGGCTTCGGCAAAGGTGGGCACATCGGGAAAAGCGGGGTGGCGCGTTTTGCCGGTCAGCGCCAGCAACTGGAGCTTGCCGCCACGGATGCCGCCCGCCGCCGCCGGCAAGGCGTCAAACATTACCTGCACCTGGCCGGCCATCAGGTCGGTGTAGGGACTGGTGGTGCTGTAGGGCACAAAGCGCAGCTTGACCCCCGCATTCGAGGCAAACCATTCGCCCGCCAGATGAAAGTAGCTGCCCGCTCCCAGTGTGGCTGCGGTGACGGTGTCGGGATGGGCCTTGGCATGGGTCACCATTTCAGCAGCGGTCTTGAACGGGGCCGAAGGCGTGGCAATCAGCCCGGTATGGAGCACACCCAGCAGGCTGACCGGTGCGAAGTCTTTTTCGGCATTGAAGGGCAGCTTGGTGTAGAGGTGGTGCAACACCGACATGGTGCTGGTGGTGCCGACCACCAGGGTGTAGCCGTCGGGCGCGGCCTTGGCGGCGGCTTCGGTGCCGATGATGCCCGAGGCGCCGGGCCTGTTTTCCACGATCACGGTCTGGCCCAGGATTTTCGTGAGCTCGCCCGCAATTTCCCGCGCATTGGCGTCGGGCCCCGAGCCCGCCGGAAACGGCGCCAGAAGGCGAATCGGCTTGGTGGGGTAGTCCTGCGCCTGCGCACCGGTGGCAGCCAGCAGTGCAAGTGTGAGAGCGGCGAGGCCAGTGCGCCGGGTGATGAAGGGGGTCATGTCTTGTCTCCTGAGGGAATTGTTGTATGGACTGGTCTGACAACCGCGCGGGATGCCTGAATCGAATTCTTGATGAATAACAAATTTTTGTCAAATTATAAGAATTGAGTAATAATTTAAGCAAATTCAAACGAATAAGTAATTCGAATATTCATTTCACCCATCCGGAGACAACATGACACCATCCCTTTCACCCCTGCGCCAGCGCGGCTCCCTGGTGTTCAGCCACATGGGCTTTTATGTGCGCGACCTCGAACGCATGGCGCGCTTTTACAAAGACGTGCTGTGTTTCACCGAGACCGACCGGGGTGACCTGGGCACCGTGCAGCTGGTGTTTCTGAGCCGCGACCCGACCGAGCACCACCAGGTGGTGCTGGCCAGCGGCCGCCCGGCGGACCTGGCCTTCAGCGTGATCAACCAGATTTCGTTGCGCGTGCCCGACCTGGCCACGCTGCGCCTGGTGCGTGACCGCGTGGCGGCCGATGCCGATGTGACCGAGCTGCTGTGCGCCACCCACGGCAACGCGGTGTCGATCTATTTCCGCGACCCCGAGGGCAACCGGCTGGAGGTGTTCATGGACATGCCCTGGTATTGCGAGCAGCCGCTGCGCGAGCCCATCGACCTGGACCAGAGCGACGCGGCCATCCTGGAGCGCGCCGAGGCCCTTGCGCGCAGCCGCCCCAAATTCCAGTCGCGGGCGGTGTGGCAGGCCGACATGGCGCGCCGCATGGGCTATGCCAGCGACACCCAGGAGGCCTGAGCCATGTTTGACATTGCCATCATCGGCTATGGCCCTGCGGGCGCCACGCTGGCCAATCTGCTGGGCCAGGCCGGCCTGTCGGTGCTGGTGCTGGAAAAGGAAGCCGGCATCTACCCGCTGCCGCGCGCCATCCATTTCGATGGCGAAGTGATGCGCATCTTCCAGGCGGCGGGCCTGCGCCCGGCGGTCGAGGCCATCTCGCGCCCCGGCCTCAAGGGCATGCACTTTGTCAACGCCGAAGGCGAGACCCTGATGATCCGTGGCGGCACGGCCGCCCAGGGGCCGCATGGCTGCGCGAGCAACCACTACTTCCACCAGCCCGAGCTCGAGCAGGTGCTGCGCACAGGCGCTGCGCGCTTTGCCAGTGTGCAGGTGCGGTTGCGCCACGAGGTCACGCAGATCGCCGAGGCCGCCGACCATGTGAACCTGACCGTAACCAACCTGCAAGCGGGCAGCAGCGCGCAGGTACAGGCCCGCTACGTGGTGGGCTGCGACGGCGCGCGCTCCATGGTGCGCAAACTGCTGGGCAGCCCCATGAAAGACCTGGGGCTGCGCCAGCCCTGGCTGGTGTTTGACGTCATCCTCAACGACAACGCCCCCGAGCTGCCCGACCACACGGTGCAGTTCTGCGACCCGGACCGCCCCATGACCTGGTGCAACGTCACCGGCCGCCGTCGCCGCTGGGAGATCATGCTGATGCCGGGCGACGACCCGGCCCAGCTGGTGCAGCCCGCCACCCTGTGGCAACTGGTGAGCCGCTGGATGAAGCCCGAGCACGCCGACATCGAACGCGCCACCATCTACACCTTCCACTCGCTGATTGCCAAGGGCTGGCGCAAGGGCCGGCTGATGCTGGCGGGCGACTCGGCGCACCAGACGCCGCCCTTCCTGGGCCAGGGCATGTGCGCTGCGCTGCGCGACGTTGCCAACCTGGCCTGGAAGCTCGAAGCCGTGCTGCAAGGCCGCGCCAGCGAGGCGCTGCTCGATACCTACGAGTCGGAACGCTCGCCCCATGTGCATGCGTTCATCGAACTGGCCGTCAAGCTGGGCGACATCATCCAGGCCACCGACCCCGACAAGGCCCGCGAGCGCGACGCACGATTCAAGGCGGGCGGGCCCGAGATTTTCGAGTTCCCGTCGCCGCGCCTGGGGCCCGGCCTGCTGCACGGCGACAAGGCCCCGGTGGGCCAGCCTTTCCCGCAGCCGGTGCTGGACGACGGCCTGCTGCTGGACGCGCATATCGGCAACCGCTTTGCCGTGATCGGCCGCCCGGAGCTGCTGGCCGCGGTGAGCGACGAGACCCGGCAATGCTGGCAGCACCAGCATGTGGCGGTGATGGCAACCCAGGAGCCGGCGCTGCTGACGTGGCTGGCCGATCACGGTGTGGGGGCGGCTATGCTCAGGCCCGACCGCTACATAGCGGGTTTGGCCAGCACCGCGGGGGAACTCGATGCGATCACGGCCTGCCTGCCCGTGGCAAACCTGCAACCCCACTGACCTCGCTGACCCCAGCGAGCCAACGAGCCCCATGACCGAAAAATCCGAGTCCAGCCTGGCGCGCATGCTCAGCGTGCTGGACCTGTTTTCCGACCAGCAGCTGAGCTGGACGGCCGAGGCCATCACCGAGGCGCTGCAGGTGTCGCTGCCCACGGGCTACCGCTACGTGAAGATGCTCACCGACGCGGGCCTGTTGCAGCGATCGACCGACGCGCACTACACGCTGGGGCCGCGCATCATCGTGCTGGACCACTACATCCGCATGGGTGACCCGGTGCTGCAGCATGGCGTGGCGCTGATGCAGGAGCTGGTCGAGCAAACCGGGCTGGACTGCGTGATTTCGTGCCTCTATGGCCAGCAGGTGCTGGACACCCACCGCGAGTTCGGTACCACCAAAGCCACGCTCAGCTACGGCCGGGGCCGCCCGCGCCCGCTGTTTCTGGGCGCGGCGCCCAAGGTCATCCTGTCTTGCTTTAGCCCGGCGCAGTTGCACCGGGTGTTTGACGAGCATCTGCACGACATCGCCCAGGCCGGCCTGCCCACCGAGTGGAGCGCGTTTCGCAAGTACTACAGCGCCATCCGCAAGGCCGGGTATTACTTCTCGAGTGGCGAACTCGAACAGAACCTGGCGGCGGTGGCCGTGCCCCTGCACAAGGGCGATGGCACTCTGCTGGGCGCCCTCTCGCTCGTCACCAGCGTGCCGCGCATGGCCGTGATCGACCTGCCCAAGCTGACCCAACTGCTCACCCGCACGGCGCAGGAAATCACGGCCCGCATTCCCTGAGCCAGCGCATTTCTGGCTTTCCGCTTTTCTTCTCTGTTCATCCCGAAAGGACTTTTTCCATGAAACTCATCAGCTTCCTGAACCAGGGCACGCCCTCCTACGGCATCGTCAACGGCGACGACGTGCTCGACCTCACGCCCATCCTGGGCGCGCAGGCCCCCGACCTCAAGACCCTGATCGCCAAGGACCTGCTGGGCGTCGCCGCCGAGGCCGCCAAGACCCGGCCCTTCACGTTGAAATACAGCCAGCTCACGCTGCTGCCCGTGATCCCCAACCCCGGCCAGATCTTCTGCATTGGCCTGAACTACGGCGAGCATGTGCAGGAAACCGGCAGCAAGGTCACCGAAAGCCCCGTCATCTTCACCCGCGTGGCCGACTCGCAAGTGGCCCATAACCAGGACATCCTGCGTCCCGCCGAATCCCATCGCCTGGATTACGAGGCCGAGATCGCCATCGTGATCGGCAAGGGCGGGCGCCGCATCAAGGAAGAGGACGCCTGGGACCATATCGTGGGCTACGCTTGCTACAACGATGGCTCCGTGCGCGACTGGCAAGTGGCCACCTCGCAGTGGATCCCCGGCAAGAACTTCTACAAGACCGGCGGCTTTGGCCCCTGGATGGTCACATCCGACGAGATCCAGCCCGGCCGCGTGATGCGCCTGCAGACCGTTCTCAACGGCCAGGTGCTGCAAGACACTACCACCGACAAGATGATCCACAGCATCCCGCGCCAGATCGCCTACATCTCCACCTTCACGCCACTGTCGCCCGGCGATGTGATCGTCACCGGCACCCCCGGCGGCGTGGGCAACAAGCGCACCCCGCAGATCTTCATGAAGCCCGGTGATGTCTGCGAGATCGTGGTGGACGCCATCGGCACGCTGCGCAACGGCATCCGCGACGACGCCTGAGCCGGCGAATGCGCCCCCCGGCGCGCGGGCAGCGATGCCGCGCGCCGGGTTCCGCCATTTGCCGTCGTTTCCCGCCGTTGGCCCTGTTCGCCTCTGTCGCCCTTCGTCGCTTTTTTATCATTCAGGAGTCGTCCATGCGCCACCCCGTCAGCACTTTGCGCCGGTCTGCACTCGCGCTGCTGGGCCTGATGGCCAGCACCGTGGTCTGCGCGTCCGAACCCTACCCCACCCGCCCGATCCAGGTCGTCGTGCCCTTTTCGGCGGGCGGTGGCCTGGACCTGAACGCACGCAACTTCGCCCAGTCGCTGGCCGAGGTGCTCAGGCAGCCCGTGGCGGTCAGCAACCGCGACGGCGCCGCTGGCACGATCGGCCTGCAGAGCGTGGCCGCGGCCAAACCGGACGGCTACACCGTGGCCTTCACGCCGGCCGTGCCCCTGTCGAGCGAGCCGCACCGGCTCAAGACCATCGCCTACCACCTCGACTCGTTCAAGTATGTCTGCCAGGTGTTCGACAACATTTTTGCCGTGGCCGTACCCAAAGACTCGCCCTACCAGAGCATCCAGGACATCGTGAAAGACGCGCGGCGCCAGGCCGGCGCGGTCAGCTACGGCACTTCGGGCACGGGCTCCATTCCGCACCTGGGCACATCCGACATCGAGGCGGTGAGCAAAGTCGAACTCACCCATGTGCCCTACAAGGGCGACGCTCCCATGCTGCAAGACCTGCTGGCCGGACGCCTGGGTTTTGGCGCCGTGCTGGCCAGCTCCATCACCAGCCAGGTCCAGGCCGGGTCGCTGCGACTGCTTGCGGTGTATGCCGATCGGCGCCACCCCGCTTTCCCGCAGGTGCCCACGTTGACCGAAGCCGGAGTGCCCGTGGTGCAGCTGAGCTTTGGCGGGCTGCTGGTACCCGCCAAAACGCCGCCCGAGGTGGTCGCTGCGCTGGAGACCGGCTGCGAGAAAGCCGTGCAGGCGACGGCCTACCGCGACTGGGCCCAGCGCGCCAACCAGGTGGTCGACTACCAAAACGGTGCTGCCTTTGAAAAGCGGCTGCGCCAGGACAGCCAGCAAAAGGCAGCCACCCTCCAACGCCTGGGCCTGTGATCGTGCACGCCCGGTTTTCCTCTTTCGCCCCCCGCACCCTAAGCACCCTAAGCACCTTACGCACCCCATGAAACCCGTTCTTCACATCATCATTTGTAGCACCCGCCCCAGCCGCGTCGGCCCCGCGATAGCGCAATGGACGCAGCAAGCAGCCCTGTCCAACGACCAGTTCGATGCACAGGTGGTGGACCTGGCGTCCTTCAATCTGCCGGTTTTCGATGAGCCCGAACACCCGCGCCTGCAAAAATACCAGCATGCCCACACCAAGGCATGGAGCGCCAGCGTCCAGGCGGCCGATGCCTTTGTGTTCGTGCTGCCCGAGTACAACTTCGGCCCACCCTCGGCACTGCTCAATGCCATGAATTACCTGGTGCGCGAATGGCAGTACAAGCCGGCCGCTTTTGTGAGCTACGGCGGCATGTCGGGCGGCCTGCGGGCGGTGCAGGTCACCAAGCAGCTGCTGACCACACTGAAGATCATGCCCATGCTCGAAGCCGTGGCCATTCCCAACGTGGGCCAGCACCTCGATGCGCAAAAAACCTTTGTGCCCAACGATCTGCACACCAGTTCGGCAACGGCCATGTTCGATGAGCTGTACCGCTGGACGCAGGCCATGAAGCCGCTGCGCGCGCCCGCCTGAGCGCAACCCGCCGGCCGCGCATCACCCCACGGGCGCCCCGAACAGCGCGCCCACGCCCGCCGTGATGGCCATGGCCAGCGCGCCCCAGAAGGTGACGCGCCAGGCGCCCACCAGCACGCCCGCGCCGCCCGTGCGCGCGGCAACGCCCCCCAGCACCGCCAGAAACACCAGCGCGGTGCCGGCCACCCAATACAGCAAGCTGCTGGCGGGCGCGAGGGCTGCCACAACCAGGGGCAAGGCGGCGCCCGCAGCAAAGGCGGCGGCCGAGGTGAGCGCGGCCTGCACCGGGCGCGCCGCCATGGCGCTGGAGATTTCGAGCTCATCGCGCGCATGGGCACCCAGCGCGTCATGCGCCATGAGCTGCTGGGCCACCTGCTGCGCCAGCGCAGCTTCCAGCCCCCGGCTCTCGTAGATAGCGGCCAACTCGCGCGCCTCGGCGACGGGGTCGGCGGCGAGCTCGCGGCGCTCGCGGTCGAGGTCGGCCTTTTCAGTGTCGGCCTGCGAGTGCACCGACACATATTCGCCCGCCGCCATCGACATGGCCCCGGCCACCAGCCCGGCCACCGCCGTCATCAGGATGGTGGACGGGCTGGCCTGCGCCGCCGCCACACCCACCACCAGGCTGGCGGTGGAGACGATGCCGTCGTTGGCCCCCAGCACGGCGGCGCGCAGCCAGCCAATGCGATCGGTGCGGTGGCGCTCAAGGTGCAGGCGGCGTGTGGCAGAGGTCATGAGAGTGTCTTTGTGCAAATGGCGAAGAGGCTGGCAGGGTATGGGGCAAAGCGGCGCGGAGTCAACCATCCGCATTCATGATGCCCCTCTCGCCTTTGGAGATGCCTGGGCCACCGGGCGCATCTGCCCTGCGGCTTACCATGGAGCGCCCGCACCATGGACCACGCCCGCCTCCGGTAAACTCCTGATTTCATAGCTGACAGCGCTTGTTTCGCTTGCTCTACAGGCCAATTTCGACCCCACAACCCATGTCTGCGCCCTTGCCCTTACCCGATGCCCCCGAAGCGCGGCCCCAGCCGCGCAACCCGGCCGACCTGTTCTGGTCGTTCACCTGGCTGGCGCTGCAGGGCTTTGGCGGCGTGCTGGCCGTGGTGCAGCGCGAGCTGGTGGAAAAAAAGCGCTGGATGACGAACGAGGAATTCGTCGAAGACTGGGCCGTGGCCCAGATCATGCCGGGGCCGAATGTGGTCAATCTCTCGGTGATGATCGGCGACCGTTATTTCGGACTGCGCGGTGCCCTGGCGGCGCTGGCGGGCATGCTCACCTTTCCCCTGCTGCTGGTGCTGGGGCTGGCGCTGATGTATGCGCAATTTGCCAGCCACCCCGCCGTGGCGGGCGCGCTGCGCGGCATGGGCGCCGTGGCCGCCGGTCTTATTGCGGGCACGGGCCTCAAGCTGGCAGCGGCGCTGCGCAAGCACCCGCTGGGCCCCTGGCTATGCATTGCGCTGGCCGCCCTCACCTTTGCCAGCATGGCCCTGCTGCGCTGGCCGCTGGCCTGGGTATTGCCGGCACTGGGCGGCTTGGCCTGCGTGCTGACCTGGCGAAAGATCGCCCCATGAACGCGCTGGCCGTAACCCTGCAGCCCACCGACTGGCTGAACCTTTTTCTGTACTACATATCAATTTCGCTGCTGGCCGTGGGCGGCGCCATTGCCACGGCGCCCGACATGCACCGCTATCTGGTGGAGCGCCAGGGCTGGCTGACCGATCTGCAGTTCAACGCCTCGATTGCCATCGCCCAGGCGGCGCCGGGCCCCAATGTGCTGTTCATTGCGCTGCTAGGCTGGAACGTGGGCACCAACGCCGGCGGCGCCGGGCTGGCCGGCTGGGCCAGCGGCGCTTTGGGCATGCTGCTAAGCATGGTCGGCATCATGCTGCCCAGCACCACACTGACCTGGCTGGCCACGCGTTGGGGCCACCGCAATCGCGAACGGCGCAGCGTGCGCGCCTTCAAGCAGGGCATGGCACCGGTGGTGATCGGCCTGCTGCTGGCCACCGCCTGGCTGCTCAGCAGCAGCCATGGCAACCCGGCCACCGACTGGCCGCTGTGGCTGCTCACGGGCTTGTGCATGCTGCTGGTATGGCGCACCCGGCTGCATCTGCTGTGGCTGCTTGGCGCCGGCGCGCTATTGGGGGCGCTGGGGCTGGTGTGATGTCGCCTGCCTGGCGAATCCGCATCAGGCGGCCGCCAGCAGGGCCGGCAACATGTGGGCGGCCGTACCGCGCAGCAGCGCATGGGCCACATCGTCGAGGGCGCTCGCAGCCGGGTTGATGCTGGCCACACGGGCACCCGCCTGGCGCGCCAGTTGCGCCAGGCCCGCTGCCGGGTACACGGCGCCTGCAGTGCCCACCACCAGCATCAGGTCGCAAACGCGGGCGGCCTTTTGGGCGGCTTGCAGCGTGGCATACGGCAGGGGCTCGCCGAACCACACCACGCCCGGCCGCAACAGATTGCCGCAGCCGTCGCAATAGGGTGGGCGGCCAGCCACGGCGTGGTCGATATGGCAGCAGGTGCGCGGGGAATCGAGCCAACAGTCCACAAAAATGTCGCCATGCAGGCACAGCACACCGGTGCTGCCAGCGCGCTGGTGCAGGCCATCCACGTTCTGGGTGATCAGCGTGAACTGTTCGGGATGGCGGCGCTGGAAATCCGCCAGCGCCGCGTGCCCTGCATTGGGCTGCACGCCCGCCAGCAGATCGCGCCGGTGCTGGTACCAGTCCCACACACGCCGGGGGTGGGCGCGAAAGCCTTCTTCGGTCGCCATGTCTTCGGGACGGAACTGCGCCCAATAGCCGGTTTGCGCCTTGCGGAAGGTGGGCACGCCCGATTCGGCGCTGACGCCCGCGCCGGTGAGCACAGCAATGCGGCGCGTGGACTGCAGCCAGCCGCGCACCTGGGCAAGGGAGGCCGTGTCCATGCCCGGTCAGGTGCGGTTTGGCTCAGCCACCGCGTTGGCGCAGGGCTTCGTACAGGCACACACCGCTGGCCACCGAGACGTTCAGGCTCTCCACCGCGCCCTTCATGGGAATGCTGACCAGCTCGTCGCAGGTCTTGCGCGTGAGCTGGCGCATGCCGTCACCCTCGGCGCCCAGCACCAGGGCCACCGGGCCCTTCAGGTCGACCTGGTAGACAGTTTTGGGCGCATCGTCACTGGTGCCAATGCACCAGATGTTGCGCTCCTTGAGCTCATTGAGCGTGCGCGCGAGGTTGGTCA
>DAOPUP010000042.1:0-11168 GCA_035350655.1 Acidovorax sp.
CGGCATGCCCCAGTGGGACTGCACCGCCACCGGCGCCGACGAAATCGCGGTCATCAAGATCGGCTGGACGCGCGCCTCCACCGACCGCTCCAAGACCAGCGCCGACGCCATCGAAAGCGCGGCGTCCAATCCGCCCCAGCTCATTTTCCCGGTGACCAGCGGCAACGCCACCAGCGGCACCTGATCGCGCCCATGACTGCCATGACCCCTCCTGCTCTCCGGCCCCTGCGCCGCCCCCCGGCCTCTGCCCAGACGGGCCTCACCCTCATCGAGCTGCTGGTGGCCATGGGGCTGGGGCTACTGATCGCGCTGGCCGCGGCGGCCGCGCTGCTGGTGTCGCGCCAGGGCTTTTTTGCCGTGGATGCAGCGTCGCAAATGCGCGACAACGCCCGCTACGCGCAGGACATCGTGCAGCGCGTCGGGGTGCAGGCCGGCTTCAAGAACGTGTTTTTCACGAGTGCCGTCAACGCCCCCCCCACCACCGAGCCGCATGTGTTTGGCATCAACAACGCCAAGCGCTCGATCAGCAACGGCTGGAGCGAAAGCAGCGCCTGGGGCACCAACGATGCAGGAAAGAACAGCGACATTCTGGTGCTGCGCGCGCAGACCAGCACCGCTTCGGCCGTGTCCACCGCATCCGACAACACCATGATCGACTGCCTTGGCGTGGCGCCCACCGCCGTGCCAACCAATGAATATGACCGCTTCATCAGCATCCTGCATGTGCAGGCCTCTTCCGACGGCGAGCCGGCCCTGATGTGCTCGCGCGAGGCCAGCGGCGGCGGCTTTGAAGCCCAGCCGCTGGTGCAGGGTGTGGAGAGCTTTCAGGTGCTGTACGGCGTCGACAACGTGGTGGCCAATACCGCGCCCAGCGGCGCCACCGACTCCGTGCCCGACCGCTACCTGCGCGCCGACCAGCTCACCGTAGGAAGCGATCCGACGTCCCCGGCAAGCTACGCCAACTGGCGGCGGGTGCGCAGCCTGCGCATTGGCCTGGTGCTGCGCTCGCAGCCGGGCTCGGCGGTCGATACCACCACCCAGACCCTTTACCCACTGGGCACCACCCCAGGCTCCGCCAGCGGCGCCACCGGGTCTGCCTTTGCTAGCACGGACGACGCCGGTACGGTGTACACGGCCCCCGCAGACCGGCGCCTGCGCCAGGTGGTCACGTTCACCGTGCACCTGCGCAATTTCCAAGACCTGGGGCCCAACTGACATGACATTCGCCCTACCCCCTCGTTCCCGGCGGCGGTCCCCACAGCAGGCGCGGCGCAGCCGCGGCGTCTCGCTGATCGTGGTGCTGCTGATTCTGGTGGTCGTGTCCATCCTGGGGGTCAGCGGCATCCAGGTCGCCATGATGGGCGAACGCGGCACCCGCAACGACCGCGACCAGCAGATCGCCTGGCAGGCCGCCGAGGCCGCGCTCATGGATGCCGAATTTGACATCGAGGGCCTGCCCGCCAGTTCCACCAGCAAGCGCAATGCCATCTTCAAGCTGAAGGAAACACAGATCGAAAAGTTCAAACCAGGCTGCGGGAGCTCGCTCTCGGATCAGGATACGGGTCTGTGCGCATTCAACCTCACCGGCAAGCCCGCCTGGCTCACGGTCGATTTCACGGCCACCGGCACCGCGGCACCCACGGTGCAATTTGGCAGCTTCACGGGGCGCGACTTTCCCTCAGGCTCCAAGGGCGTGCAGCCCGTGCGCCCCCCGCGCTACATGATTGAGCCCATCCCCGACCCACGGACTGCCCGCACCCGATCCATACCGCAAACGAGCTATGTGTACCGCGTCACGGCCATGGGCTTTGGCCCCAACGCCGAGACGCAGGCCGTGGTGCAAATGATTTACCACAATTGAGGTTCCCCATGAACCAGCCCACCTTCTCCCCTGCTTCGTTCATCGCGCGCTCCAAGGCGCGGCTGGCGGCCTGCCTGCCGCACACGCCCCTGGCCTGGCTGGCATGGACGGCCCTGCCCCTGGCCCTGGGCGGCTCCTTCGTCGCCTTCAGCGCGGGCACCGCCCCCAGCTACCCGCCGGTCAACCTGGCCACCAGCTCGCTGTATTCGGCCGCAACGGTGGACAAACCCGCGCTGGCGCTGGCGCTGTCGGTGGAGTTCCCCACGGTGGGCTCGCAGTACAACTCCGGCGTCAGCATGGCCACCACCGACGCCACCTACACCACGGCCACGGCCTACCTGGGCTATTACGACGCCGAAAGCTGCTACCGCTACATCGATGCCCCCACGGACACCCCCACCGGCGGACTCACCGCCAGCGACTACAAGCGCTTTGACCGCAGCGGCGCCGCCACCGGCCGCAGTTGCACGGACGCATTCAGCGGCAACTTTCTGAACTGGGCGTCCAGCTCGGCCATCGACATGCTGCGCCTGGCGCTGTCGGGCGGTGACCGCTACATCGACACCACCGACCTCACCATCCTGCAACGCGCGGTGCTGCCCGATACGGCCCTGACCTGCGCGTTGAACTCTTACAACTTCCCGGCCAAACAGCTGTCGCGCGACGGCGGCGGGACGGGCAACTACTGGGGCGCCGTGCCTGCGGCCATGCGCACCGCGGCGGGCAGCAATGACGTCTGGGTGGCCAACGTGCTCAACCGCATTTACTTTGGCACCGCCCGCGGGCCCGTTCAGCCAGACAACGACGGTGCCAGCCGCTGCAACCCCAGCAACTACGCGGCCTACAACCTGGGCGGCGCCAGCAAGGACTCGCAGGTAGGCCCCGTCAGCGGCAGCAGCGCCAAGCTTCCGAAAGATACAACGTCCTGCGCAGGGGAAAATGGAACCTGCTCCTTCACGGGCATTCTCGAAGTATGGTATGGCGCAGAAAAAAGCTGGAAGGTGGCACCCGCCAGCAACGGTGTGGCCTGCACCAACGGCGTGTTTGGCGACCCCATCAACGGCACCTACAAGTACTGTTACACAAGGCCATACAGCGGCAGCTGGAAACCCACCGCCGGCACCAGCGGGCTCAACAGCGACGGCTTTTTCTATGCGCGCGTGCAGGTGTGCAACGTGGACGCCAGCGGGGTGCTGCAAGATACGCGCGACTATGCGTTCTGCAAGCAATACCCCAATGCCAAATACAAACCAACCGGCGTGATCCAGAAGTACAGCGACCAGCTGCGCCTGGCGGCGTTTGGCTACCTCATGGACGAAAACCCGGGCAACGGCTGGGTCCGTTACGGCGGTGTGCTGCGCGCGCCCATGAAATATGTGGGCGCCAAGACCTTTGACATCAACGGCAATGACAACACCCCCAGCGGCGGCAACCCGGCGGCCGAGTGGAATGCCACCACCGGTGTGTTCAACCCCAACCCCGATGGCGACACCAGCCAGACCCCGGCCATCAGCGGCGTCATCAATTACCTCAACAAGTTTGGCCGCACCGGCCCGGTGCCCGGGCGCTACAAATATTACGACCCCATCGGCGAACTGCATTACGAAACCCTGCGGTACCTGCAGGGCCTGCCGCCCAGTGCCGAGGCGATCAGCGCCATCACCGCGAACCAGCAGGACGGCTTTCCGGTCTACACCAGCTGGACCGACCCCTATGGCGGCGGCCGCAGCAACACGACCGACTACGCCTGCGTGAAAAGCAACATCGTGGTGGTGGGCGACAAGAACACCCACGACCGCAACCGCCTGCCCACGCCCAGCGCGGCGAACAACATCCCCGACATTGCGGGCTGGCGCGGCGTCGCTCAAGCGTTTGAGGCCAACAATACAAGCAGTACCTATACGGATGGCCAGGGCAATACCCAGCCCATTGCCAACCCCAACACGCCCAATGGCAACATGCCTACGGCCAGCGACAGTAGCCAGATCATCGGCTCGGCCTACTGGGCCAATACCCATGACATTCGCGGCAGCGACTGGACCGAGGCGGCCATGCGGCGCCCCGGCCTGCGCGTGAAGACCATGATTTTCGACGTGAACGAATTTGGCACGTCGAGCGACTACGCCACGCGCAGCACCACCAACCAGCTTTTCATGGCGGCCAAATATGGCGGCTTTGAAACCGACCCGTCCAACAAAGGCAACAAGCCCTACAACACCAAGGGCAACCCGTTCCAGCGCGAAGCCAGCCCCAGCGACGTCAACGACAACGCGGTATGGCAAAAGCCGGGCGGCGACCCCCTCTCGTATTACCTGCAAAGCGACGCGCGCGGCGTGTTGAACGCCTTCGATGACATTTTCAGCCGCGCGGCCACGGCGGCGCGCAGCATTGCGGGTGCGGCATCGTCGTCCAGCTCGGCGGCCGCCGGCACGTCTTTGTACTCGGCCAGTTTCGACACCAGCAACTGGAGCGGCGACGTGGTGGCCGAGTCCATCACCCAGGATGCAGGCACCAAGTCCCTGTCCAAGGCAACGGCGACATGGAGTGCTGCAGAAAAGCTGAACCGACGCGACTCGCCCGCCACCTCCCGCAACATTGTGGTGGGCAAGGAAAGCCCTGCGGCGGGATCGGCCGCTACCAATTTCACCTGGGATGCCATCGACAGCACCTTGCAAGGCTATCTGAACAAGGCCACCCCCGCATCCACGGCAGATAGCCTGGGCCAGGACCGTCTCAACTACCTGCGCGGCGACCGCAGCAAGGAAGGCAACCCCTTCAGGGTGCGCAGCTCGCTGCTGGGCGACATCATCAACTCCACCGTGGTGTATTCGGGCGCCCCCGCCAGGGGCTACGGCGGCGCGGCGTACGCTGCGTTCACCAGCGCCAATGCCAGCCGCACGCCCGCCGTGTTTGTCGGCGCCAACGATGGCATGCTGCATGCCTTCAACGCCTCCAGCGATCCCACCGCCGGCGGTGCAGAACTGTTTGGCTACATCCCCAGCTGGGTCGTGCCCCAATTGCCGGCCCTGACCGACCCTGCGTTCGCCAACGCGCACCAGAACTACGTGGACGCACCCATTGCCGTGGGCGAGGCGCAGGTGGGATCCGCGGGCACCGCAAGCGACTGGAAGACCGTGCTGGTGGCGGGTACCGGCGGTGGCGGCCATGGGGTGTTCGCACTCGATGTGACCGACCCCACCAGCTTCGGCGCAAGCAAGGTGATGTGGGAGTTCAAGCGCTCGGATGACGCCGCGATCGGGCAGGTCATCGGCCAGCCGCGCCTCATGAAATTCAAGACCAGCGGCAGCGCCGCCACCGCCACCTACCGCTGGTTTGCGGTGGTGGCCAGCGGCGTGAACAACTACGTGATCGACGCTGCAGGCCGTTTCAGCGACGGCAAGCCCGCGCTTTTCCTGCTGGCACTGGACAAGCCGGCGGATGCCGCCTGGAGCCTGGGCAGCAACTACTACCGGATCGATCTGCCGGTCGATGCCACCCTGGCGGCCACCACGGCACCGGGCGTGGTGAACTTCAATGCCCTGTATGGCAGCGCCGGTGAAGTCACCGACATCTACGCGGGCGACCTGCACGGCAAGCTGTGGAAGCTGAGCTTCGGCAACCTGGCACCCAATGAATGGACCATGGACAAGCTCTCGTTTTTCACGAAAGGTTCACCCGCTGTTGCTTTCCCCATGTTCATTGCCAAGACGGGCAGCACAGTGCAACCCATCACGGCGGCACCCACGCTCTTCACCGGGCCGATCTTGGGCGGAGTGGAAACGTTTTACGTGACGTTCGGCACGGGCAAGTACCTGGAAGCGTCCGACAAGACGACCGCCTTCACCAACAGCTTTTATACGGTGTATGACAACGGTTCCACGGCATCGGATGTCACCAGTGGCACGCCCGGCAACGCGGCGATCAGCGGTCGGGGCCGCTTGCAGGCCGGCACGGTCGACACCACCACCAAGACCGTGACGGTTGCGGGGTTCAAATGGGGGCGACCGACGGCGGACGACTCCACCACCGCGAGGGCGGGCTGGTATTTCGACCTGCCGGTTTCCGGCGAACGGCTGGTGAGCCATGTGCTGGACATCGGCCCGCGTACCGGCAGTTTCAACACCGTGATCCCGGGCGCCAGCGGCTCGACAGGGACCTGTGCCGCGGTCGTCGGCAGCGGCAACCAGTACGTCGTCGATGTTCCCGACGGGTCGGGCCGCTACGTCACCTCGGTCGTGGGATTGCCGGGGCCCTCCATGTATCTGGAAGGTGAAACATCGGAAACCAAGAGCGATAGCACGGGCCGGCGCATGCGCACCACCGTCATGCGCGGGGTGACCGTGGGCCAGCAGGGCGTGAAGGTGGACAGCAACACGGCGCCCATCCTGGAGGCCGTGGGCCGCCTGTCATGGCGCCAGATCTACAACTACCGGGACCAGAAGAGTTAATACCCATGCCCATGCACCCCACCCACTGCCGCGGGTTCACGCTGATCGAGCTGATGGTGACGGTTGCCATCGTTGGCCTCCTGGCCTCCATCGCGTACCCGGCCTATACCGACTCTGTGCTGAAGGGACGGCGCGCCACCGCGCGCCAGGCCCTGGCGGAATTGCTGCAGCAGCAAGAGCGCTACAAAACCCAGCGCAATTGCTACATCGGCTTCACCACCAATGCAGGCACCGGGGCGGCAACGGCCTCTGCGCCATCACCCTCGACCGCCTGCGGCGGGGTCACCCCCTCGGCCGTTCCCCTGAAAGTGTTTTCGGGCGACACTTTTGCCAATTCCCATTACCGGCTGGAGGCAGGCACCTGCTCTGACGGCGCCAGTGGCACCCTGTCGATTGCTGACTGTGTGCTGGTGTCGGCGATCCCCAAGCGCGCCGATCCGGCCGTGGACACCCTGACCCTTACCAGTACGGGCGCCAAAAGCTGCACGGGCACGGCGCTGAGCTCCAACCCCAAACTGTGCTGGCCATGAGCAAACCCCTTTCGCTGCTGCAGCGGCGGCCCGCCGGTTTCACGCTGATCGAACTGATGGTGACAGTGGCGATTGGCGCGGTGCTGATGATGGTGGCTGCCCCCAGCTTCATCGGTTTTCAGCGCAACTCGGAGATGACTTCCCTCACCAACGCGCTGCTGGCGGCGGCGAACACCGCGCGCGCCGAAGCCATGAAGACAGGCATGAACGCCTTCGTGGTGCCCAGCGGCAATGGCAGCGACTGGAGCGCGGGCTGGGTCGTGTTCGTGGACAAAAATCGCGACAACGCCTACACCGCCAGCGCCGACACCACCGTTTTGGTGCAGGGGACCACGCCGTCCTACACCACCATCACGGGCACCGGCAACGCCGCGATCAGCCCCGCGTCTTACATCATGTTCGACAGCTCGGGCTACGCCAAAAGCTATGGCAGCACCGTGCCCAACCTCACGCTGTCCATCGTGCGCAGCGATGTGCCCAGTGCCCAGGCCGATGCCGAAACGCGCCGCATCGTGGTGGCGCGCACCGGCCGGGTGCGTTCCTGCAGGCCATCGACCGACAGTGCGTGCACCAGCAGCGCAACGAACTGACCTGCAGCAGAGCGCGGGGTCGCTCGCAGAACAAATGCGGTCACCGACACAGTAGCTGGCTGCCCTGCCCCGGTGCCCGCGCCTGCATGCCGCCGATGGCCGCCGCAGCCGCAAAGCCGGCCTGGTGAAAGCAGTCCAGCACACGCGCCAGCGCATCGGGGCTGCAGCTGACCAACAGGCCACCACTGGTCTGGGGGTCGGTCAGCAGGTGGCGCTGCCATTCGGGCGCGCCAGGCGCCCCAACCACATCGGCACCATAAGCGGCCCAGTTGCGTGCCGATGCCCCCGTGACCACGCCCTTGGCCGCAAACCGCGCCGCGGCCTCAATCAGCGGCACGCTGGCCAGTTCCACCTGGGCCGAAAGCCCCGAGCCTCGGCACACCTCCAGCAAGTGCCCGGCCAGGCCAAAGCCCGTGACATCGGTCATGGCGTGCACGCCGTCCAGCGCGCCCAGGGCAATGCCCACGCGGTTGAGCTGCGTGGTGTAGCGCAGCATGTCGGCATAACCCGCGGCGTCGAGCAGGCCCTTTTTGAGCGCAGCCGAGAGAATGCCCACGCCCAGCGGCTTGCCCAGCACCAGCACATCGCCCGCCTGGGCATCGGCATTGCGGCGCACGCGCTGCGGGTGCACCAGGCCCAGGCCCACCAGACCGTAGATGGGTTCGAGCACATCGATCGAATGCCCACCGGCGATCGGGATGCCGGCGTCGCGGCACACGGCGGCGCCGCCTTCGAGCACGCGGCCAATCACCTCGGGCGGCAACTGGGCAATGGGCATGCCCACCAACGCCAGCGCCATGATGGGCGTGCCGCCCATGGCGTAGATGTCGGACAGCGCATTGGTTGCGGCAATGCGGCCAAAGTCGTACGGGTCGTCGACGATGGGGGTGAAGAAATCGGTGGTGGCCACCAGCGCCTGGCTGTCGTTCAGGCGGTAGACCGCCGCGTCATCACTGGTCTCGGTGCCTACCAGCAGTTCGGGCGGCACGATGCCCTGCGGTGCGCGTGCCAAAATCTCTTGCAGCAGGCCCGGCGCTATCTTGCAACCGCAACCGCCGCCGTGCGAGAACTGGGTAAGACGAATGGGTTTTGAATCAACAGTCATGGTGCGCGCCATTGTGCCAGCCGGCCGCCGGGCAGCGCGGGGCACCCCATGAGCCACCGCGGCCCCGTGCGCGTGGCAGACCGCCATGCGTTCCACACCCTGATCGATGCGCGTTCGCCCGCTGAATACGCGCTGGACCACATTCCTGGCGCCATCAACTGCCCCGTGCTCGACGATGACGAGCGCCGCATCGTCGGCACTCTCTACAAGCAGCAAGGCGCTTTTGAAGCGCGGCGCGTGGGCGGCGCCATGGTGGCAGCCAACCTGGCGCGACATTTGCGCGGGCCGTTGGCCGACCAGCCTGCCCGCTGGAAGCCCCTGGTCTACTGCTGGCGTGGCGGCATGCGCAGCGGCTCGATGGTGACCTGGCTGCGCCTGGTGGGCTGGGACGCCCAGCAACTGGCCGGCGGCTACAAGGCCTGGCGCCGCCATGTGATGGACCGGCTGGCCGAACTGGCGCCGCAACTGCCCCTGCGCGTGATTGCCGGCCCCACCGGCAGCGCCAAGACGCGCGTGTTGCAGGCGCTGGCGGTGCGCGGTGCACAAGTGCTTGACCTGGAGGCCTGCGCCCGCCACCGCGGATCGGTGCTGGGCGCCTGGCCGGGGGTGGAACAGCCCTCGCAAACCGCCTTTGAAACCGCCCTGCTGCATGCGCTGGAGCCCCTCGACCTGCAGCGCACGATCTATGTCGAGGCTGAAAGCAGCAAGATCGGCCGCCTGGCGGTGCCCCAGCCCTTGGTGCAGCGGCTGCGGGCCAGCCCCTGCATCGAGATCGCGGCCAGCCTGCCGACCCGGCTGGATTTTTTGCTGCGCGACTATGCCAACCTGGGCGATGACCCGACCCTGCTGGCCCGGCAACTGGGCGTTTTGAAGGAGTTGCACGGCAAGCAGGTGATTGCGCGCTGGCAGGACTGGGCCCAGGCCGGTGCGCTGGCGCCACTGTTTGCCGAACTGGTGGCGCTGCACTATGACCCGCTCTATGCCCGCTCACAAAACACGCACCTGCACCAGTGGACCACGCGGCGCACCCTGGCCAGCGACGATCTCTCGGACGCCGGCATTGATGCCTTGGCCGAAGCCATGCTGGCGTTGGCTTGAGAGCCCCTGCGCAGCGCTCTGTTTTCGAGTACGAATGCTATTAAATATATAGCAAACAGACAAGTAAAACAAAGGGCTCAAGCCGTTTTTGACACTATTATCAAGATCTCTTTCCGAACGGAATGCCTTCCGGGACGGGCGGATTGCGCACCACAACAGACTTCTTGGTCCGAATATTGCTTTATTTTGGTGCAAATCTGGTGCCCACATGCAGGCTGCACCAAAATCGATCATTTCAGAGCACGAGGAAGTTATGAATGCACTCCCACAGGGCAGCGATGTCTTGTTCATTTTGCTGGGCGCCATCCTGGTTCTGGCCATGCACGCCGGGTTTGCGTTCCTGGAACTGGGCACCGTGCGCAAAAAGAACCAGGTGAACGCCCTGGTCAAGATATTGGTGGATTTTTCGGTGTCCACGGTGGTGTATTTCGGGGTGGGCTACGGCGTAGCGTACGGCACGCATTTTTTTGTGGGCGCCGAAACCCTGGCCCAGCACAATGGCTACGCACTGGTGAAGTTCTTTTTTCTGCTCACCTTTGCGGCGGCGATTCCTGCCATTGTGTCGGGCGGCATTGCTGAGCGCGCCAAGTTCTGGCCCCAGCTGCTGGCTACGGCGGTGATCGTCGGCTTTGTCTATCCGTTCTTTGAAGGAATCGCCTGGAACGGGCATTTCGGCATCCAGGCAGGAATAGAGGCACTGACCGGCGCCGCCTTCCACGACTTTGCCGGCTCGGTGGTGGTCCACGCCGTGGGCGGCTGGATTGCACTGCCCGCCGTGTTGCTGCTGGGCTCGCGCGCCAACCGCTACCGCAAGGATGGCGCCATTTCGGCCCATCCCCCTTCGAACATTCCTTTTCTGGCGCTGGGGGCATGGGTGCTGGTGGTGGGCTGGTTTGGTTTCAACGTGATGAGTGCGCAAACCATGGCCAAAGTCTCCGGCCTCGTGGCGGTCAACTCCCTGATGGCCATGGTGGGCGGCACGCTGGCTGCACTGGTACTGGGCAGGAACGACCCCGGCTTCGTGCACAACGGCCCGCTGGCCGGTCTGGTGGCCGTCTGCGCTGGCTCCGATCTGATGCACCCGCTGGGCGCTCTGGTGGTGGGCGGGGTGGCTGGCAGCATCTTCGTGGTGATGTTCACCCTGACCCAGAACCGCTGGAAAATTGACGACGTACTGGGCGTCTGGCCCTTGCACGGGCTGTGCGGCACCTGGGGCGGCATCGCGGCGGGCATCTTCGGCAGCCAAGCCCTGGGTGGGCTGGGCGGTGTCAGCCTGTGGGCGCAGCTGATGGGCACGGCCATGGGCGTGCTGTGGGCGCTGCTGGGGGGGGCGCTGGTGTACGGTGTACTCAAGGCCACTTTGGGGCTGCGCCTGTCGCAGGAAGAAGAATTCGATGGGGCCGACCTGTCGATCCACAAGATCAGCGCCACGCCCGACCGCGAAGTAAGCTGGTAAACCCTCGGCCGCCGGGCCCCGTATACGCCGCGGTGCAGGGCGCCGGATTTTGGGGTACGAACACGACGGCGCCCCGTCTG
>DAOPUP010000043.1:0-11004 GCA_035350655.1 Acidovorax sp.
CCCAACCTGGTGGAAGTGGCGCGCGGCTACCTGGCCCACGAAGCGGCCACGCTGGAGGCGGTGATCAAGGCGCGCGGCCAGGCGCAGGGCGCGGCGGCCGCCGCGCGGGCGGCGCCCACCAGCGCCGGCGCCATGGGGGCGCTGGCCGTGGCCGAGCAGGCCCTGGGCGGCAGTCTGGGGCGCCTGATGGCGGTGGCCGAAAACTACCCCGATCTCAAGGCGGACGCCACCATGCAGTCGCTCAGTGAAGAGCTCACCAGCACCGAGAATCGCCTGGGTTTTGCGCGCCAGGCCTACAACGACCAGGTGCTCGACTTCAACGACCAGGCCGCGCAGTTTCCGGCCATCGTGGTGGCGCGGCTGCTGGGCTTTCCCACGGCGCCCATGCTCGAAGCCACGCACAGCGATGACGAGCGTGCTGCACCCCGGGTGCAGTTCTGACGACAGGCGGCCTGCGTAAGTTTTCCCCATGAGGTTCTGGGACCACCAGCACAGCGCCCGCAGCGAGACGCGCCGCCTGCTGTTTGCCTTTGCGCTGGCCGTGGCCTTGCTGGTGGCGGCCGTGCATGGGGCGCTGGTGGTGGCGTGGCTGCTCATGGTGGCGGTCCTGCCGGTGCATCTGCCGTTTCCGGCCGGTTTTCTGGCCGCGAACGTGGGGGTGTCGCTGATGCTGGTGCTGGGCGGCTGGTGGGTGGAAACGTCCAACCTGCGTGCGGGCGGCGTCAAGCTCGCCCAGCGCATTGGCGCGCGCGAGGCCCGGCCCGCCATCTCGCACGCCGAGCAGCGCCTGTGCAATATCGTGGATGAACTGTGCATTGCGGCCCACATGCCGCAGCCGCAGGTCATGGTGGTCTCGCGCACCGACGCCATCAACGCCTTTGCCGCCGGGTGGGACGCGAGCGACGCCGTGGTGGCCATCACCCAGGGCGCGCTCGACCACCTCACGCGCGAGGAACTGCAGGGCATGGTGGCCCATGAACTGAGCCATCTGCACGAAGGCGACACGCGCCTGAAGATGCGCCTGGCGGGCATGGTGTTCGGGCTGGAGCTGGTCTACAACTTTGGCGACGAAGTGCGCGAACGCCGTGGCCTGGCATGGCTGTTTGGCTCGGCCATCATGCTGGCGGGTTTTGCCGGCTGGCTGGCGGGCCGCATGCTCAAGGCTGCCGTGTCACGCCAGCGCGAATACCTGGCCGATGCCCGCGCCGTGCAGTGGACGCGCAGCCGCGACGGCCTGGGCGGCGTGCTGCGCAAGGTGATGGCGCAGCGGCGCGACACCCCCGCAGGCTACGAGCGCGCCACCCACCAGGGGCTGGCGCACCCCGCGGTGCAGCACATGCTGCTGGTGGACCTGCCGGGCGCGGGCGCCATGGAGCGCTGGCTCGACTCGCACCCTACGCTGGCAGAGCGCGTGCAGCGCATCTATGGCCGCCGCATGCAGCCGCTGCCGCTCACACCGGTCAACGAGCCACCCGAGGCCGCACGCCGAACGAGCCCCGTGGCGCCGGGCGCCGTGACGCTGGCCTCGCTGGTCGACCCGTTCGCCCGTCTGTAAATTCAAACCCTGGCCGGCCGTCGGATGCACACAGCCATGTCTCTGTCGGCGCCCATGGCTGTGCGAAGTGTTGCGGATTCGGCAGCACCTGTGCGGGACTGCGAGAGTGGGGCAGGGGCGCCGAACCCCTGCAGGACTGGCTGTGCCTTTGGTGTGTGGCAGCTGTCTTGCAGAACCCGCGCCTCGACGGGTGCTGTCTATGGACGAGTGTGCCGGGGTGTTTTCCTGACAGGCTGTCGGAAGAAACCTGACACGCGTTTTAGCGCAACACCAATATGCGGAAGGTGCGTGCAAATTTACATTGGCTTCGCCTCCTGCATTTTTTCACCCACAGAAAGGTGTCGCCATGTTTGACTCGTTCAAGGACGCCCGTTCCAGCTCCTCTGCCACATTCCCGCCGATTCAGGTTTTGGAGCAGCAAATCCAGGCGCTCAACCCGAGCGTCGTCAAGGAAGAGCGACTGCCTTTCACGGTTCGCCTGGTTCGCAACGACGACGATCTGCGCAAGGCGGTGTCCATCCGGCACTCGGCCTATGCGCGCCATGTGCCCGAGTTTGCCCAAACGCTGAAGGCACCTGAAGCCTCTGATTACGATGAAGGCGTCGTCGTTCTGCTGGCCGAGTCCAAGCTGGATGGAGCGCCGCTGGGCACGATGCGCATCCAATGCAACACCTACCAGCCGCTGAGCCTGGAGCAGTCGGTGCAGTTGCCCGAATGGTTGCAAGGCCATTCTCTGGCAGAGGCCACTCGCCTGGGCATTACAGACGATCGTGCTGGTCGGCTCGTTAAAACCGTGCTGTTCAAGGTTTTTTACCAGTACTGCATGCTGCAGGACATTGAATGGATGGTGATCGCCGGACGTTCGCCCATCGACCGCCAGTATGAACGCCTGCTCTTCAAGGATGTCTATCCGGAACTGGGCTATATCCCACTGCGCCATGCGAACAACATGCCGCACCGCGTGATGGCTTTCCACGTGGATAGCGCTCGGGCGCGCTGGGCCGAGGCGCACCACCCACTGCTCGATTTCATGTGCCACACCCACCACCCAGACATCGATCTGGGCGAGACCGTCATGCCCTTTGTTCCGGTGTGGCAGCCGCCACTGGAGCGTGCTGGCGCCCGTGCCTGACCGGCACGCGGCGGTGGCGCCAGGGTTCAAAATGGAAATGACCATCGAATGCGCCTGACAGTGCTGTCATCGGTGTGCTATGCCGGGCAAGGCGATGTGGCGGGCAGCTGCCCGTAAAAAAGCAACACTGCAGTGCGCGCCGTGCCGGCGGATGCACAGCGCGCTCACCCGCGAGGCGAGCGCCATCAAAGCCGCCAGCGCTTGGTTTCATGCGGCTTGGCGCGGGCCACGAGGTGGCCCGCTGCCGTTTTCAGCTTCAATGCAGCTTGCGGGACGGTGCGCCACCGGTGAGCGGGTGGCTCTGGCCGATCTCGAAGGCCTGCGGCAGCAGGTTCTTGACGAGAGCCAGCAGTTCCGGATCACGGATGAAGCTTGCCGACGAGCTGGCCTGCAGCATCAAGTCCGGATGCTGGGGCTGCGCCACCACATAGCCCTGCACGTAATCCACCCCGATTTCCACCAGCGTCTGCACCGTGGCGCAGTCCTCTGCCCACTCGGCGATGGTTCTCATCCCCAGGTTGCGTGCCAGGCTGACGATGGCCTCCACGATGGCGATATTGACCGGGTGCTGGTTCATGTGGACGATGAAGCTGCCGTCGATCTTGAGCAGGTCGCTCGGCAGGTCTCTCAGGTAGGAGAAGGATGTGTAGCCGGCGCCGAAGTCGTCCAGCGCCACCTTGGCGCCGTACTGGCGTACCCGGTCGATGAACCGGCGTGTGTTTTGCAGGTCGTGCAGGGCCACGCTTTCGGTGATCTCCAGGCACAGGTGCTTGGCAATCGGGAGGTTCTCTTCCAGCGTGGTGAAAACGTTCTGGATGAATTTCTCGTCGTTGAGCGAGGCGCCGCTGAGGTTCATGCAGACAAACTGTGTGTTCTTGAGCTGATTTTTGTGGGTTGCCAGCCACTGCACGGTGTTGTTGAGCACCCAGCGGTCGATCACGCCCATGCGTCCACTGTTTTCGCCCGCCGAGATCAGGCGGTCGGTCGGGATGCGTTCGCCGTTGGCATCGCGCATGCGCAGCAGGACTTCGAAGTTGAGCGACTCTTGTGGCGCGCTCAATGACATGATGGGCTGCATCTCCAGGTAAAGGCCTTCTATTTCAGCATGGGCCGAGAGTTGCTCCACCAGCTTGAGCTCGGCCTCGTGCTCCATGAAGACCCGGGCGTTCTTCTCGAACACCACCAGCCCGCTGTTGTTGCTCTTGGCTTCGCGGCAGGCGCGGTCGGCGCTCGACACGGCGTCCTTGATCGAGGTGCCGGGCGAGACCTCGATCAGGCCTATGGAGCCGCGCACATGGAAGGCGCGCTCACCCACGCGGTAGGGCTCCTGCCCGATGCGGGAGACGATGCCCTGGCACAACAGGCGGGCCAGCGAGACCGGAGTGTCGGGTATGACGATGATGAATTCATCGCCTCCTACGCGTCCCAGGCTCATGGACCCCGACAGCATGGCGTTGACGCGTGCGCAGACCTGCTGCAGGACCTCATCGCCAGCGGTATGGCCGAACAGATCGTTGATCAGCTTGAAACGGTCCAGGTCCAGATAGGCCAGGGCCAGGGCTTTGCCCTCGCGGGCGCTGGCCATGGCGGCATCCAGGGCTTTTTCCACACCGCGGCGATTGAGCACCTTGGTCAGGGGGTCGTTGTTGGCCAGGAATTGCAGGTGCTCGTTGGTGCGCGACTTCTCCGTCACATCCTGCAGCGAGCCTTCGATCCGGTCGCGCGCGAGCGTGGCCTTGACCAGGTAGCGCCGGGGCTCGCTGCCCGGTTTATCGGGCAGGCCCTCCAGTTCCAGCTCGGCATCGCTTTGCGTATTCACCACATGGTGCAAGCGGGTCCAGGCGCCTTGCTGGAAGAAGCGGAACCAGCCGTTATGGCCCTCGCTCAACACTTCTTTCCCCAGCATGTTGCGCAGGGCTGGGTTGGCGCTGACAAAGCGGCCCTGCATGTCCAGTGTGAACAGGCCGATGGGCATGGCCTCGTAGGTGTGTTGAAGCTTGGCCTGAAACTCCAGGCGCTGGTCATGCTCCTGTTTCATCTGCGCAGCAATGGCCAGCGAGGCCATGAGGCTGGAGGCCAGTGCGGCAGTGACGCTGTTGACCGCGCCGATCAGATCCTTGAACCCCAGCGAAGCCGAGATCACTTCGTAAAGGCTGGCGCATAGCGCTACCGCAATGGCGGCGCTGCACCAGAAGGCCACCTGTGAGCGCGATTTGCGCAGGATTTGGGCCAGCAGGTAGACCAGCACGGCCACGCCGACACCGGTGGTGACCCACAGCAGGGGCAGGAAGACGGGGTAGGACAGAAAGAAGGACAGCAGCAACAGCGGTGGGCAGGACCAGCGCGCGACATCGACCACCCGCTGGTGGCCCACCAACTCGAGGTCACCCTTGAACAGCGTGGTGAACAGGCTCAACGTGAGCACGTAGTACAGCGCGATCGTGACCAGGCGGCCCTGCAGCAGCAGGTCATAGGGAATGGTGCGGCCCAACCACTGCTGGTCCCATCCGGCGGAGAGCGCAGCCATGCGCAGGTTGACCACCAGCCAAGCTGAGAACAGGATGTAGGTGCTGTTACGGTTGATCAGCGCAGTGATGAAGACGAACAGCGCCAGCACGATGATGCCGCCGTCGAGCAGTCCGGCGTTGCGGTGGAATGCCTGGGTGGAGTCAGCAAGACCCGTCTCTGACCATTGCAGCACGCTGAGCCGTGCCGGACCGATAAAGCGCGCCATACAGAGTATGTCGGTCGGCGCTGTATCGGCAAGCACCAGCTGAAAGCCGGCCTTCACGGGGGAAATGGCCCCCGTGTTGTCCCAGCGTGTCGCCCGGCCAAGGGGCTCGGCGCTGTCGCCGTTCCAGCAAGTGATCTCCTTGGTGTGGCGTGATGGAAACTCGATGGCCGGGTGTGTGGCGTCCGGCGTTGGCTGGGCCTTGAATGCGAACCAGAAAGGCGATTCCGACAGCCGGCTGTCGGTGAAGCGTGTTTCCGCCTTGTCGCTCAGAGCGGCCTTTGCGGCCGCCGGGTCCCACTGGGCGCCCATGTCCTCTGCGATGCGAAAAGGCACCACCTTGCCATCTATCCCGGTGGGGTGCTGGGGCGCCCAGGCGATCAGTGCAACAAAGGAAAACAGGGCGATGGCCAGCGGAACGGCATAGGCTGACAAAAAAAACAGGCCCTTGGCCACAGCGGCATTCCATGCCTTGAAGCCAGGGTGTCTTATGTATCTCGCTAAATTTGACATTGAGGGCTGGCGGGATCCCGTGAAGGGTGGTTTTTTGCATTTGGTTGCAATCTGTCTGGCCATTATGCGGTGAATGTCAAGACCACGACAGTGTGGCTGCAACAACCCGGTTCAGCGGTCTGTATGCCGTTCGGCGTGAAGGTTTTCACCGCGCCATGCAGGGCTCCGGCCCAGCTCAAAGCCAGGGCTTGAGCCAGCCCAGTCCGTCCGACGTGGCGTGGGGCGCTGCGCCGCGCGCCGGGCGGTATTCGCAGCCGATCCAGCCGTCATAGCCCAGGCGGTCGAGCAGTTGGAATAAATAGGTGGCGTTGATTTCTCCCACATCGGGCTCGTGGCGCTCGGGCACACCGGCGATCTGGAAATGGCCGATGTGGCCCGTGGGCAGGTACTGGCGTATCTTCATGGCCAGGTCCCCTTCGGTGATCTGGGCGTGGTACAGGTCCATCTGCACCTTGACGTTGGCGGCGCCGATCTCGGCGATCAGCGCGTGTGCCTGGTCCTGGCGGGTCAGGAAGTAGCCGGGCATGTCGCGGCTGTTGATGGGTTCCAGCAGGATGTGCATGCCGTGCGGCGCGGCCTGCTCGGCGGCATGGCGAACGTTGGCGATGTAGGTGGCGCGCAGATTGGCTGCATCGGCGCCCAGCGGCATCAGGCCGGCCATAACATGGATGCGCGGGCAGTGCAGCGCCCTGGCGTACGCGATGGCTTTGGCCATGCCTGCGCGGAACTCGGCCGCGCGCCCGGGCAGACAGGCCAAGCCGCGCTCGCCGGCGTCCCAATGGCCTGGGGGGGCGTTGAAAAGCACCTGCTGCAGGCCATGGGCTTGCAGGCGCTCGGCCAGTTCTGGCGCGGGGTGGGCGTAAGGGAAGAGCATTTCCACCGCCTGGAAGCCATCGCGGGCGGCGGCGGCAAAGCGGTCGAGAAAGTCCACGTCGTTGTAGAGCATGGACAGGTTGGCGGCAAAACGGGGCATGGGCAGCCTTTGCGCAGGGGAGAGGGCGGGCGCACTGCACCAGACGCGAGCCTGGGCCGTGCAGCGTTTTCTGAACTTATCGGGGCCGCGCTGCCGCGCTGGCCACGGCCAGTGCTGTCATGTTGAGCACCCGGCGCACGGTGGCTGCTGGCGTCAGGATATAGGCCGTGGCTGCCGCGCCCATGAGGATGGGCCCCACGGTCACGCCACCGCTGGTGGTGGTCTTGAGCACGTTGTAGAGGATGTTGGCGGCATCCAGGTTGGGGCAGATCAGCAGGTTGGCCGAGTCCGTCAGGGTGGAGTCCGCCATGTAGGCGTTGCGGATGTTGGGTTCCAGCGCCGCGTCGCCGTGCAGCTCGCCGTCGCATTCGATCTCGGGGTGGGCGGCCACGAACAGGTCGCGCGCCAGGCGCATCTTTCTGGCCGAGGCGCGCTTGGACGAGCCATAGCTCGAATGCGACAGGAACGCCACCTTGGCCGGCAGGCCAAAGCGCTGCACTTCCTGCACCGACATCCAGGCGATGTCGGCCAGCTGCTGCGCTGTGGGGTCTTCGTTGACGTAGGTGTCGGCAATGAAGAGCGTGCCGCGGTTGGTCATCAGGGCGTTGAGCGCCGCGTACTCGTTCACGCCCTGCTGGCGGCCCAGGATGCTGTGGATGCGCTCCAGGTGCGTTTCGTAGGTGCCTACCAGGCCGCAGATCATGGCGTCGGCATCGCCCAGCGCCACCATCAGCGCGGCAATGATGGTGTTGGAGCGGCGCACGGCGGCCTTGGCCACTTCGGGTGTGGCGCCGTCGCGCTTCATGAGCTGGTGGTAATGCTCCCAGTACTGGCGAAAACGCGGGTCGTCCTCAGGGTTGCACACCTGCACATCCTTGCCCAGTTGCATGCGCAGGCCGGCTTTGGCAATGCGGGTGGCAATCACGGCGGGGCGGCCGATCAGGATGGGCTGGGCGATCCTGTCGTCAATCGCCATCTGGGCGGCCCGCAGGGCGCGCTCGTCTTCGCCGTCGGCATAGGCCACGCGCTTTTGCGCATCGGGCAAGGCCTTGGCGGCCATGATCACTGGGCGCATCAGCATGCCGGTCTGGTAGACGAAACGCGACAGGGTTTCCTTGTAGGCCTCCATGTCGGTGATGGGGCGGGTAGCGACGCCGGATTCCGCTGCTGCCTGGGCCACGGCGGGTGCGATCTTGAGGATCAGGCGCGAGTCGAACGGCGTGGGGATCAGGTAGTCTGGGCCGAAGGTGAGTTCCTTGCCTGCATAGGCGCTGGCCACTTCTTCGCTGATGTCGGCCTTGGCCAGGTCGGCAATCTGGCGCACGCAGGCCAGCTTCATGGCTTCGGTGATCTTGGTGGCGCCGCAATCGAGCGCGCCACGAAAGATGTAGGGGAAGCACAAAACGTTATTGACCTGGTTCGGGTAGTCTGAGCGCCCCGTGGCGATGATGCAGTCGGGGCGTATGGCCTTGGCCAGCTCGGGGCGGATCTCGGGCTCGGGGTTGGCCAGCGCCAGGATGATGGGCCTGGCCGCCATGGTCTTGACCATTTCGGCTGTGAGCACGCCGGGGGCCGAGCAGCCCAGGAACACGTCGGCGCCGTGGACGGCATCGGCCAGCGTGCGCGCATCGGTCTTCTGGGCGTAGCGGGCCTTGGACTCGTCATAGCCGCCGGGGCGGCCTTCATAGATCACGCCCTTGGAGTCGCACATGAAGATGTTTTCCACCTTCACGCCCAGGCCCACCATCACACCCACGCAGGCAATGGCGGCGGCGCCAGCGCCCGACACCGCGATCTTGACCTCACCAATCTGCTTGCCCACCAGTTCCAGTCCGTTGAGCAGCGCGGCGCTGCTGATGATGGCCGTGCCATGCTGGTCGTCATGGAACACCGGAATGTTCATGCGTTTGGAGAGTTCGCGCTCAATGTAGAAGCACTCGGGCGCCTTGATGTCTTCGAGATTGATGCCGCCCAGCGTGGGCTCGAGCGCGGCAATGATGTCGATGAGTTTGTCGGGGTCGCGCTCGGCCAGTTCGATGTCGAACACGTCCACGCCCGCAAATTTCTTGAACAGGCAGCCCTTGCCCTCCATCACCGGCTTGCTTGCCAGTGGGCCGATGTCGCCCAGGCCCAGCACCGCCGTGCCGTTGGTGATCACGGCCACCAGGTTGCCGCGAGAGGTGTAGTCGAACGCCTTGGATGGATCGGCCTGGATATCCAGGCAGGGGTAGGCCACGCCTGGGGAATAGGCCAGCGACAGATCGCGCTGGTTGGACAGGGGCTTGGTGGGATTCACCGAAATCTTGCCCCGGCTGGGGTTGCGGTGGTACTCGCGCGCAGCGTCGCGCAGGGCCTGCTCGGCAGTGGAAATGTGGTGTGTCATGCGGAAACCTGAAAGTTCTCGGCGAATTGCAAAGACAAGCGTACCGGATGGTGGATCGGGTCCATGTGTCGGTGGATGCGTATACGGCATGGAGCCCCCACGGTGCACAGGTGAAGTGCGCGGCCGGAGTTCCAACTTTCCATTCTTTCATCTGTCGCCGCTCATGCCGAACGCGGGTGCGCGCTGGCCGGGTGGGCGCCCAGTCGCACCGGTGTTGCGGCTGGGTGGCTTCAGGGCATGGGAATGCCTCGTTTCGCCCCAGGATGGAGACGGCGCAAAGGATAACCGGATTGCAGGGCCGGCTGAGCAAATCGCCGCATTCGAGCGGTGCTTTGCGGGGACTTTGCCGATACCTGTGCGGGTGGGTGCAGACGGCCCGGGTTGCGGTGGGACAATAGCGTTTGTTTCGAACATCGTTTTTTCACAGGTGAATCCATGGCAGGTTTGAAAGCGGGTGCGCCCACGCCGCAGGCACTGACGGTGCACGAGGCATCGCGGGTGCTTGAAGTGGCGTTTTCTGACGGGGCCATGTTCCGCATTCCGTTCGAGCTGATGCGCGTTTACTCGCCGTCTGCCGAGGTGCAGGGCCACGGCCCGGGCCAGGAGGTGCTACAGACCGGCAAGCGCAGTGTGACGCTGGTCCACCTGGAGCCTGTGGGCAACTATGCCGTCCAGCCCACGTTTTCTGATGGCCATGATAGCGGCATCTTCACCTGGGACTACCTCTACGAACTGGGCCAGCAGCAGGAGACTTTGTGGGCGCAGTACGCCGAGCGACTGGCTGCTGCCGGTGTGGATCGGGATGCCCCGATGGCACCCAAGGCCGCCGGGGGCCACGCCTGTGGCGGCCACTGAGACTGGCGTGGGCGTGCATTCCGTGTGACGCGCGGCGCCCGCCGGAATCTCCCATGATTCCCTGTGCTATTAAGAAAATAGCATTAAGTGCAATGTGTCAGAGCGCTGGCAGCTTTTTTGTTTTCACAATGTTGTCCAAATTGCGACAGATGCCCCAAGCCAGCGCGGGGTTGTCGCTGTACCTCTGGCGCCCAGGCGCCTAGCATGATTCCTATGAGCACCACGCATTTCGGTTTTCAGTCGGTAGATGAACAGGAAAAGGCAAGCCGCGTGCGCGGTGTGTTCGACTCTGTCGCCTCCAAATATGACGTGATGAACGACCTCATGTCGGCGGGGCTGCACCGGGCCTGGAAGGCCTATACGGTGATGGTGGCAAACCTCAGTGAAGGCAGTCAGGTGCTCGATATCGCGGGCGGAACGGGCGATCTGGCGCTGGCGTTTTCCAAGAAAGTGGGGGCTTCGGGCCGCGTGGTGCACACTGACATCAACGAAGCCATGCTGCGCGTGGGGCGTGACCGCCTTATCGACAAGGGGGTGGTGTTGCCCACGCTGGTCTGCGATGCCGAAAAGCTGCCGTTTCCCGACGCGCATTTCGATGTGGTGAGCGTGGCCTTCGGTCTGCGCAACATGACGCACAAGGACCAGGCCATCGCCGAGATGTGCCGGGTGCTCAAGCCGGGCGGCAAGCTGCTGGTGCTGGAATTTTCAAAGGTGGCCAAGCCCCTTTCGAAGGTGTATGACTGGTATTCGTTCAAGGTCCTGCCACAGCTGGGCAAGCTGGTGGCGGGCGACGATGCCAGCTACCGCTATCTGGCCGAGTCCATCCGCATGCACCCGGGGCAGGAAGAGCTCAAAAGCCTCA
>DAOPUP010000044.1:0-2167 GCA_035350655.1 Acidovorax sp.
AAGTAGCCGCGCAGCAGGTTGTAGCGCGCATCGCGCTGGTCCTGCACCAGCCGCAGCACCCGGCGCATGGGTACTCCCACCAGCGCCAGCGCGTGGCTGGCCAGCATGAGCGAGCCCTCGATGGCCTCGGGCACCACCTCGGTGGCGCCAGCGGCCTGCAGCTTGTCCAGGTGCAGGTCATCCTGCGTGCGCACCACCACGGGCACCTGGGGCGCATGGGCGCGCGTGCTGGCCAGCACCTTGAGCGCCGACGGGACGTCCAGGTAGGTTACGGCCACCGCGCTGGCGCGCACCAGCCCCGCCGCCATCAGCGCCTGCAGGCGGGTGGCATCCCCATAGACCACCGAGTTGCCCGCTGCGGCGGCTTTGCGCACGCGGTCGGGGTCCAGGTCCAGCGCCATGTAGGGAATGCCTTCGCGCTCCAGCATCCGCGCCAGGTTCTGTCCGCAGCGGCCAAAGCCGCAGATGATCACATGCTTGCTGGTGTTGATGGATTTGCGCGCAATGGTGGTCATTTGCAGCGACTGCTGCAGCCAGTCGCTGGCCACCAGCTTCATCACGATGCGGTTGCTGTACATGATGAGAAACGGCGTGGCCAGCATCGACAGCACCATGGCCGCCAAAATGGGGTTCATGAGCGCCGGCTGCACCAGCCCGTGTTCGAGCGTCAGCGACAACAGCACAAAGCCGAACTCGCCCGCTTGGGCCAGGTACAGGCCGGTGCGCAAGGCCACCCCTGTGGTGGCGCCCATGCCGCGCGCCAGCACCAGGATGAGCACCAGCTTGAGCAGCAGCGGCACCGTGATCAGCACCAGCACCAGCGCCCAGCGGTCCAGCAGAATGTGCCAGTCCAGCAGCATGCCGATGGTGATGAAAAACAGGCCCAGCAGTACGTCGTGGAACGGACGGATATCGGTGCCCACCTGGTGCCGGTATTCGGTCTCCGAGACCAGCACCCCGGCAATGAAGGCGCCCAGCGCCAGGCTCAGGCCCGCCAGGTCGGTCAGCCAGGCCAGCCCCAGCGTGATCAGCAGCAGGTTCAGCATGAACAGCTCGTCGCTCTTGCGCCGCGCTACCTGCGTGAGCCACCAGCGCATCACGCGCTGGCCGCCCGTCAGCAGCAGGCCCACCAGCACCGCGGCCTTGAGCAGTGCCAGCCCCAGGGCTGTCAGCAGGCGATCGGGTGACGAGCCCAGGGCGGGAATCAGCACCAGCAGGGGCACCACCGCCAAGTCCTGGAACAGCAGAATGCCCATCACGCGATGGCCATGCTCGCTTTCGAGCTCGGAGCGCTCGGCCATCAGCTTGACGACGATGGCCGTGCTGCTCATGGCCAGCACCCCCGAAAGCGCCAGGGCCGACTGCCAGCCCATCGCCCACACACCGCCCGCCAGGTGCGCCAGCGCCAGCAGCAGCCCGGTGACCACCAGCATGCTCAGAACCACCTGCATCAGCCCGAGGCCAAACACCTGGCGGCGCATGGCGCGCAACTTGGGCAGGCTGAACTCCAGTCCGATGGCGAACATCAGAAACACCACCCCGAACTCGCCGAGATGGCGTACCCCTTCGGAATTCTGGGCCAGCGCCAGCGCATGGGGCCCGATCAGTACCCCCGCGGCAAGGTAGCCCAGCATCGGCGGCAGCTTGAGGCTGCGACACACCACCACGCCCAACACAGCAGCCAGGAGGTAGAGCAGGGTCAGCGCGAGTGAGGACATAAAGCGATGCTATCCGAGCCCATGCACCCCGGTCGATAGAATCCTTTCATGACTTGCGCCACCCATTCCCCTCTTGATCCGGATCAGGTCCTGCGCCTGGCGCGTGAAACCTTCGACATCGAGGCGTCTGCCCTGTCGGGGCTGGCTGCGCGACTGGATGCGGTGTTTGTGCAGGCGGTGCAACGCGTGCTGCAGACCACCGGGCGCGTGGTGGTCATGGGCATGGGCAAGAGCGGCCATATCGGACGCAAGATTGCGGCCACCCTGGCGTCCACCGGCACGCCGGCGTTCTTTGTGCACCCTGCCGAGGCCAGCCACGGTGATCTGGGCATGGTGACCGCCGACGATCTGGTGCTGGCCATCTCCAACAGCGGCGAAAGTGGCGAGCTCACGGCGCTGCTGCCGGTGCTCAAGCGCCTGGGCGTGCCCCTGATCGCCATGACGGGCGG
>DAOPUP010000044.1:2267-4923 GCA_035350655.1 Acidovorax sp.
CGCTGCTGCCGGTGCTCAAGCGCCTGGGCGTGCCCCTGATCGCCATGACGGGCGGCGCGCAATCCACGCTGGCCCGCCATGCCGACCTCACGCTCGACTGCAGCGTGGCGCGCGAGGCCTGCCCGCTGAACCTGGCGCCCACGGCCAGCACCACCGCGCAGCTGGCCATGGGCGATGCCCTGGCCGTGGCCTTGCTCGATGCGCGCGGCTTTCGGCCTGAAGACTTTGCCCGTTCGCACCCCGGCGGTGCCCTGGGCCGCAAACTGTTGACGCATGTGAGCGATGTCATGCGCACGGGGGATGCCGTTCCCCGGGTTGTGCCCGAAGCCTCCTTCAGTGTACTGATGCGCGAGATGAGTGCCAAGGGCCTGGGCGCAGCCGCCGTGGTCGATGGCGCGGGCCAGGTGCTGGGCATCTTTACCGACGGCGATTTGCGCCGCCGCATCGAAGCGGGCGCCGATCTGCGCACGGCCACGGCCGCCCAGGTCATGCATGCCAGCCCCCGCCGCATTGCGCCCGACGCCCTGGCCGTCAACGCCGCCGAAATGATGGAAACCCACGGCATCACCAGCGTGCTCGTGGTGGGCGCGCACGGAACGCTGGAAGGCGTGGTCCATATCCGTGACCTCATGCGTGCCAAGGTGATCTGATGGGCCACCGCACTCCTGCTGCCCTCGCTGCCGACGGCGAGCCGGCACTGAACTTCGACCCCGTGCTGTTGCTGCAGGCCCAGGGCGTGCGTGTGGCCTTTTTTGACGTGGACGGGGTGCTGACCGACGGCGGTCTGTATTTCAGCGAAGCCGGCGAAACGCTCAAGCGCTTCAACACCCTGGACGGGCATGGCCTCAAATTGCTGCAAAAGGCCGGCATCACCCCGGCCGTGGTCACCGGCCGCGATTCAGCCCCGCTGCGTTTGCGGTTGAAGGCGCTCGGTGTCGAACATGCCGTTTTCGGCACGGAAGACAAGCGCCCGGCAGCCGAGCAGATCCTGGCGCAGCTGGGGCTGTCCTGGTCCCAGGCGGCCGCCATGGGTGACGACTGGCCCGATCTGCCCGTCATGCGCCGCTGTGCCCTGGCCTGTGCCCCCGCCAATGCCCATGTGGAGGTGCGCCATGCCGCGCACCATATCACCCTGGCGCGGGGGGGCGACGGCGCTGCGCGCGAGTTCTGCGACCTGTTGCTGGTGGCCAGTGGCCGCTATGCGGCCCTGCTGGCGGGCTATACCCTATGACCCCGGTGCTGCGCCAGGGCTGGGAGCGGTTTACGCTGTACCTGCCCATCCTCCTCATGGGGCTGCTGGCCCTGGGCACCTGGTGGCTGGTGCGCAATGCCCCAGCGCCCATCGCTGCAGCGGCCGTGCCCGGCAATCGGCATCAGCCCGACTATTTCATGAAGGTCTTTTCGGTCAAAAGCTTTGACGCCACGGGGCGTATGCAAAGCGAGATGAAGGGTGACGTGGCGCGGCATTTTCCCGACACGGACACCCTGGAGATCGACAACGCACACATGCGCTCCGTGTCGCCGCAGGGCCTGCTGACCGTGGCCACCGCCGATCGCGCTTTGAGCAACGCCGACGGCTCTGAAGTACAGCTTTTCGGCAATGCGGTGGTCACGCGCGAAGCGGTGCCGGGCGGCGCGGGCAAGGCGCAGCCACGTCTGGAGTTTCGAGGTGAATTTCTGCACGCGTTCACCAACGTCGAGCGCGTGCGCTCTGACCAGCCTGTCGTGCTCATCCGTGGCAACGACCGGTTCACGGCCGACGCCATGGAATATGACAACCTCGACCAGGTGCTGCAGTTGCACGGGCGGGTGCGTGGTGTCCTGATGCCACCCGCGCCCTCTTCGCGGTAAGCCGCACACGGCGCACGGTCTGTCCACATGACGGCTCCTCTCGTATTTATTACGGGCGCCTCCAGCGGCATCGGCCAGGCGCTGGCCTTGCGTTTTCATCGAGAGGGCTACCGGCTGGCGCTGGTGGCAAGGCGCATATCCGAGATGAAATCATGGGCGAGTGCACAGGAAATAAGCACTGATTGCTATGAAATTTATAGTGCTGATGTGGCGCGGCCCGAGAGCGTCATGGCTGCGGGCCAGGACTGCATCGCGCGCCAGGGGCTCCCCGATGTCGTGATTGCCAATGCCGGCATCAGTGTGGGCATGGACACCGCCGTCCGTGCCGATATCGACGTCATGGCGCGCACCTTTGCCACCAACAACATCGGCATGGCGGCCACCTTTCAGCCGTTCGTGAGTGGCATGGTGCAACGCCGCGCTGGCACCCTGGTCGGTATCGGCAGCGTGGCAGGCATCCGCGGGCTGCCCGGGCATGGAGCGTATTGCGCCAGCAAAGCGGCGGTGATCAGCTATTGCGAGAGCCTGCGGGGCGAAATGCGCCCGCACGGTGTGCGTGTGGTCACGATTTCACCGGGTTATATCGATACGCCGCTCACGCGCCAGAACCGCTACGGTATGCCGTTTTTGATGCAGGCCGATGATTTCGCAGACTGTGCTTTCAAGGCCATTGCCGCAGGTGCGCGCTACCGGGTCATTCCCTGGCAGATGGGCGTGGTCGCCCAACTGCTGCGCCTACTGCCGAACGCGCTGTTCGACCGATTGCTGGCAGGTCGTCCCCGCAAGCGCCGCCAAAGCGAGATGC
>DAOPUP010000044.1:5023-10992 GCA_035350655.1 Acidovorax sp.
GAAAAAAGCCCCCGGAGGGGCTTTCGCAAGCACAAGCTGCAGGTCTGCGGTTCAGTAGCTGTTGCCACCACCGTAGCCACCGCCGCCGCCGCCGCCGCTGCGGCCACCACCATTGCGCGAGCCGGAGCCGTAGGGGCTGCGGAAGCCGCCTTCACTGCGACCGCCGCCGCCGTAACCGCCACCATCGCCTCGGCCGCCACCACCGTAGCCACCGCCGCCACCTTCACGGCCGCTACCGTAACCGCCGCCGCCATATCCGCCACCACCGCTGCGGCCTCCGCCACCACCGCCATATCCGCCGCCACCGCCGCCAAAACCACCACCACTGCGCGGCGGACGGGGCTCCATCGGGCGGGCTTCATTGACGACGATGCCACGGCCTCCCAGGGGCTGGCCGTTCATGCCTTGAATGGCGGCCTGTGCCTCGGCATCACTGCCCATCTCGACGAAACCAAAGCCCTTGGAACGACCGGTGTCGCGCTCCATCATGACCTTGGCGCTCGTCACGGCACCAAATTGGCCAAAGGCCTGTTCCAGATCGCTGTCGCGCACCGAGTACGGCAGGTTGCCGACATACAGTTTGTTGCCCATCACGGGACTCCTCAAAAACACATGGATAAAGCGATGGAGCCCGAAAACGCAGCCAGCGAATCTCAATGATGCTTTATGCGTCGAAACCGACGGATCACCGCAAACTTTTAGGCGAGAAAACCCCCGCAACCGCATTATGTCGCACAGTTTTCTCGAAAATGCAAGTGCCCGTTGCGGGTGTGGCAACAATGCTGCAGGCATAAAAAAAGGAGCCCTGGGGCTCCTTTTGCTGGCCGGCAGCAGGAAGAAATCCTGCTGAAACGGTCTTAGTAGCTGCTGCGGCCACCGCCGTAGCCACCACCGCCACCACCGCCGTAACCGCCGCCGCCGCTACGGCCACCGCCGTAACCGCCGCCGCCGTTGCCACCACCGAAGCCGCCGCTTCGGGGAGCACGGGGCTCCATGGGGCGGGCTTCGTTGACCACGAGGTCACGGCCACCAAAATTGGTGCCATGCACGCCTTGGATGGCGGCTTGGGCTTCAGCATCGCTGCCCATTTCGACAAAGCCGAAACCCTTGGAGCGGCCGGTGTCACGCTCCATCATGACCTTGGCGCTACCGACCGTGCCGTACTGGCTGAAAGTCTGCTGCAGGTCTTCGTCGCGGAAGGAATAGGGCAGGTTGCCCACGTAAAGTTTGTTGCCCATGAAGGACTCCTGAAAAAACATGAAAACGCGATGGGAGTCCTACGCAATCAACAAACCTGTGACGACTTCAAAGACGCGAAACTGACCAATCACCGCTAACTTAACTGCTTTCCTGCAGTGCAGAAAAGCGAAGCCATTATTAATCACTTTTTTGCGCAGCGTGGATATTTATTTGTAAGGGGAGAATTTTCGGGTAGGGAGCGTTGCTGAAATGCTGGGGAGGCCCGTCAAATCCCTGCGCTAGAATCGAGCCGTCTTTGGGGAGTAGCCCACCCGGCCGAATGCTGCGCCGGGGGGCATGCGTCAACACACTTGGGTTCTCACAACCTATGGCGCATGCGGCTTGCAACAAGCTGGGCGAGACCATTGACTGCATGCCGATCCATTGGCCGGAGTCGGGATGCGGTCAATGCGTTCATCACCCATCCGGCCGGATTGGACCCCCTCCCCATGGAAGCCTTTTTTGTCTCTACTGCCATCGTCGCCCTGGCCGAGATGGGCGACAAGACCCAGTTGCTGGCACTGGTGCTGGCAGCGCGTTTTCGCAAGCCCTGGCCCATCGTGCTGGGCATTCTGGTCGCCACGCTGGCCAACCACGGTCTGGCGGGGGCTGTCGGCGCCTGGGTGACCACGTTTGTGGGGCCGCAGATGTTGCGCTGGATCCTGGGCGCTTCGTTCATCGCCATGGCGGTCTGGATGTTGATCCCCGACAAGCTCGATGAAGGAGATGCCGACGGATCGCCACGCTGGGGCGTTTTTGGCACCACCCTGGTGGCGTTCTTCCTGGCCGAGATGGGCGACAAGACGCAGATTGCCACTGTCATGCTGGCGGCGCAATACAACGCCTACCTGTGGGTGGTGGCGGGAACCACGCTGGGCATGATGCTGGCCAACGCGCCGGTGGTCTGGCTGGGCGACCGCATCACGCGCCTGGTGCCTATCCGTATCGTGCACGGGGTGTCGGCGGTCATATTCCTGGTCCTCGGGCTGGTGGCCATTTTCGCGCCAGCGTGATGGGCAGGGGTCGCCGCTGGGCGGCCCTTTTGGTATATTTACCCGACGCGCCGATTTGCCACAGCTTGCGGGCGCTTTACAAATTCTGCTAAAGACCCGTCCGACCTATCCCGGCCTCGTTTTTAGCGACGCCGGGTTTTTTTATGTCGTTCATTGCCACGCCCCAGACCATGCATTTTCCGCAGCCGCTGCCGCTGCAAAGCGGCGCGTCGCTGCGCGATTACAACCTGGCCTTCGAGACCTACGGCAGCCTCAATGCCGATGCCTCCAACGCCGTGCTGGTGTGCCATGCCCTCAACGCCTCCCACCATGTGGCGGGCGTTTACGCTGGCCAGGACAAGAGCGAGGGTTGGTGGGACAACATGATCGGCCCGGGCAAGCCGGTGGATACCGACAAGTTCTTCGTGATTGGCGTGAACAACCTGGGTTCGTGCTTTGGCTCTACTGGCCCCATGCACCTGCACCCGGACACGGGCGAAGTGTACGGCGCCGACTTTCCCGTGGTCACGGTGGAAGACTGGGTCAACGCGCAGGCCCGGCTCCTTGACCGGCTGGGCATCACGCAGCTGGCCGTCGTGCTGGGCGGCAGCCTGGGCGGCATGCAGGCCCTAAGCTGGACACTGCAATACCCCGAGCGCGTGCGCCATGCCGTGGTGGTGGCCAGCGCGCCCAACCTCACGGCCGAGAACATTGCCTTCAACGAGGTGGCACGGCGCGCCATCGTCACCGACCCCGACTTCCACGGCGGCCATTTCTACCGGCATGGCGTGATCCCCAAGCGCGGCCTGCGCATCGCCCGCATGATCGGCCACATCACGTATTTGAGCGACGATGTGATGAACGAGAAGTTCGGCCGCAGTCTACGTGCCCCCACGCTCCCCGCTTCGCGTGGTTCGCTGCCCCCCGAGGGGGCTGGTCCGGCTCGGGGCGGCCCAGCGCCGGACCTGCGCGACTACCTGTACAGCACCCAGGACATCGAGTTTCAGATCGAAAGCTACCTGCGCTACCAGGGCGACAAGTTCAGCGAGTATTTCGACGCCAATACCTACCTGCTGATCACACGCGCGCTCGACTACTTCGACCCGGCACGCGGCCATGGGAGCGATCTCACCCAGGCCCTGGCGCGCGCCACGGCAAAGTTTCTGCTCGTGAGCTTTACCACCGACTGGCGCTTTTCTCCCCGGCGCAGCCGCGAGATCGTCAAGGCTTTGCTCGACAACCGCCGCCACGTGAGTTACGCCGAAATCGACGCCCCCCACGGGCACGATGCCTTTTTGCTCGACGACCCTCGTTACATGAACATCATGCGCTCTTACTTCGATAGCATTGCAAAGGAGCTGGCATGACCGAGAAAACCACGATGCAGGCCATCGCCCGCATGGTGCCCCCCGGTTCGCGCGTGCTGGACCTGGGCTGTGGCGACGGCGCCCTGCTGTCCTATCTGCAGCGCGAACGCGGGTGCAGCGGCTACGGCATCGAGATCGATGATGCCAACGTGCTGGCCTGTGTGCAGCGCGGGGTGGACGTGATCCAGCTCAACCTTGACGAAGGTCTGGCGATGTTCGGTGACGATTCGTTCGATGTGGTGCTGCAGATCGACACCTTGCAGCACCTGCGCAACGCCGAGGTCATGCTGCGCGAAACCGCGCGCGTGGGGCGCACGGGCGTGGTGGCCTTCCCCAATTTTGCGCACTGGCCCAACCGCCTGTCGGTGCTGCGCGGGCGCATGCCCGTCACGCGCCGCCTGCCCTACCAGTGGTACGACACGCCCAACATCCGCGTGGGCACCTACAAAGATTTCGAGGTGCTGGCGCTCAAGAACCAGCTGCGCGTGATCGACGCATTCGGCCTGCAAGACGGGCGCACTGTGCGCTGGTGTCCGAACGCGCGGGCGGGCACGGCCGTGTTCCATTTTGAGCACGCCTGATGCCCCCCACCGTGGGTGATTTTGCGTTACTTTGTATTGATTTGCTATAAAAATAAGAGCTAGCCGCGCCTGTCATGTATGCGCCAGGTCCTTTTTCTGCCATGACCTCTTTTGCCGCCGATGTTCCGACCATGCTCGCGATGGTCATCGCCTCATCGCTGCTTCTGTCTGCCGCATTGACGGTGGTGGTCGGTGGCCGCCAGCACGACGGGTTGGCGCTGTGGGCGCTGGTCTTGCTGCTCAATGCCGTGGCTCATGCCCTGCTGGCTTTGCGGGGGCTTGTTCCGGATGCCCTGTCGATTGTGGTGGCCAACACCCTGTTGTCCTGTGTCTTTGCTGGTTTGATCCAGGCGGTACTCCAGTTTCAGGGCCGCCCGGCCCGATGGGCGCTGGTGCTGGCGCCCGCGGTGCCGATACTGTTTCTGGTGATGGTGTTTCTGGACGATTTCCAAGCCCGCCTCATTGCGGTAAGTGTTGTCCTGGGCGTGCAGGCGTACTGGGCTTTGTGGGCCGTGTTGGCGCGGCGGCGCGTTACCGTGGGGCGTGGCCAATGGCTGTTGATGGCAGGCCTGGGCCTGGAGGCCCTGGTGCTTCTGGTGCGCGCAAGTCTGGCCGCGAGTCTCCCGACGACCCAGATTGGCCTGCTGCAGGGGGACACCCTGCAAACACTGACGTTCATGACCACCTTCTGCGTCGTGCTGCTCACCTCGATAGGCCTGATCACCATGGCGCGGGAACGTGCCGATGAAGCCAACCGCATCCTAGCAACGGTGGATGCGCTCACCGGCGCGGCCAACCGCCGGGCGCTGATCGGCGCACTGGACCGCGATGTCGAGCGCGCCATCCGTGCGCGCGAGTCCATTGCACTCCTGGTGGTGGACATCGACCACTTCAAGGCGGTCAACGACCAGTATGGTCACCTTGCGGGAGACCGGGTGCTGTACAGCGTGGTGCAAGCGCTGAAAGAGCGCGTGCGTTCGCAGGACTTGGTGGGGCGCTACGGCGGCGAGGAGTTTCTGGTGTTGCTGCCCGGCACCGACCTAGAGGGGGCGCATCACCTGGCGTGCAAGCTGCGTGAGGTCATGGAATCCCTGCGCATCCCCATCGACGGGGCCACCATCGGGGTCACGGTCAGCATCGGCGTATTCGGTGGGCAGCTAGACCCCGGCGATTCCTCGGACATGCTGATTGATGCAGCAGACTACGCGCTTTACGAGGCCAAGAAAAACGGGCGCAATCGCGTGGAATTGGCGGCCCAGCTGCGCCGACACCCGACGCTGGTCGACGCCGGTGGCAAGGCCGAGGCGCACCCCGCGTCTCTTCAATGAAAACGTGACGGCAGCGGGCGCGTTGTGGTCGAATGCGGGTTTCGAACTGCCGCAGGAGCCCGCCCATGAACGCCCGCATCACCCCCCCAGTCCTTGAACCTGCGCTGGCCCTGGAGCGGCTCGGCCAGGCCTGGGACCACGACATCCTGCGCCAGCTCACTGAATACATCGCCATCCCGGCCAAGTCGCCCATGTTTGCCCCCGACTGGGCGCAGCAGGGCCTGCTCGACACCGTGGTGCGCAATGCTGCGGCCTGGGTCGAGGCGCAAAAGGTGGCCGGCCTGCGCCTGGAGATCGTGCGCTTGCCCGGCCGCACCCCCGTGCTGTTCTTCGAGGTCGACGCCACCGAGGCGACTGCGACCCAGACGGTGCTGATGTACGGCCACCTCGACAAGCAACCCGAGTTTTCCGGCTGGCGCAGCGACCTGGGCCCCTGGACGCCCAAGTACGAAGACGGCAAGC
>DAOPUP010000045.1:0-10508 GCA_035350655.1 Acidovorax sp.
TCCATCATGAAGCCTTCCTCGTCCATGCAGACCAGGCTGACGGCTTCACCGCTGTTGCCCGCGCGGCCGGTGCGGCCGATGCGGTGCACGTAGTCTTCCGACACGTTCGGGATTTCGTAGTTGACGACATGCGGCAGCTCGTCGATGTCGATGCCGCGCGCCGCGATGTCGGTGGCGACCAGGGCGCGGATGTCACCGCTCTTGAAGCCAGCCAGGGCCTGCGTGCGGGCGCTTTGGCTCTTGTTGCCATGCAGTGCCATGGCGTTGACGCCGTTCTTGGTCAGGAACTCGGCCACGTTGTTGGCGCCGAACTTGGTGCGTGTGAACACCAGCACCTGGCTCCAGTTGTGCTGCTGGATGATGTGCAGCAGCACCTGCTTTTTCTTGCCGCGGCCCACGGGGTGGATCACTTGCGTGATGCGTTGCACCGTGGTGTTGCTGGGCGTGACCTGGATGCTTTGTGGACTCTTGAGCAGGGTGTTGGCCAGATCGCGGATTTCGTCGCTGAAGGTGGCCGAGAACAGCAAGCTTTGCTTGTCCTTGGGTACCAGGGCCAGCACCTTCTTCACGTCGTGGATGAAGCCCATGTCCAGCATGCGGTCGGCTTCGTCGAGCACCAGCACCTGCACGGTGGACAGGTCCAGGAAACCCTGTTGCTGCAGGTCAAGCAGGCGGCCGGGGGTGGCCACCAGAATGTCCACGCCGCGCTTGATGCGATCGATCTGGGGGTTCATGCCCACACCGCCAAAGACGACGGTGGAGTTGATATCGAGGTATTTGCCGTATTCGCGGACCGATTCTTCCACCTGGGCCGCGAGTTCGCGGGTGGGGGTCAGCACCAACGCGCGGATGCCCTTGCCGCCAAACTTGTTCTTGGGTGCAGCGCTTTGCGACAGTCTGTGCAGCATGGGCAGGGTGAACGCGGCGGTCTTGCCGGTGCCGGTCTGTGCGCCAGCCAGCAGGTCATGGCCTGCCAATACGGCCGGGATGGCCTGCGCCTGGATGGGCGTAGGGGTCTCGTAGCCTTGTTCGAGCACAGCCTTCAAAATGGCAGGCGCCAGATTCAGTTCTTCAAATTTCATGTCGGTGAATGCACCCGTCCGGGGCGCTGGGTATCGGCCTGTCGTGGCAACCGGTGGGTTGCCGAGCCAGTCTCAGGCAGATGAGGTTCAAGGGTAGGAGCCCGGAAGATGCGCTTCCTTCGTCCCCAGCAGACTGCTGATGTGGCGGGCAACTGGAGCCCGCAACGCCGTGTATTGTCGCATGGGCCGATAATCGTGGTTTGAACGCAGAATTTCTGCCCACTTTTGCAGGCGAGAGAACGAATGGCCCAATACGTATTTTCCATGAACCGTGTCAGCAAGACCGTGCCCCCCAAGCGGCAGATCTTGAAAGACATTTCCCTGAGCTTTTTCCCCGGTGCCAAGATTGGCGTGCTCGGGGTCAATGGCTCCGGCAAGTCCACTTTGCTGAAAATCATGGCGGGTGTGGACAAGGAGATCGAGGGCGAGGCCATCGCCATGCCGGGCATCAAGATCGGCTATCTGCCCCAGGAGCCCCAGCTCAACCCGGAGCACACGGTGCGCGAAAGCGTCGAGGAAGCCATGGGCGAGGTGTTCGCTGCCAAGGCCAAGCTCGAAGAGGTGTATGCCGCCTATGCCGAGCCCGATGCCGACTTTGACGCCCTGGCCGCCGAGCAGGCGCGCCTCGAAGCCATCATCGCTACCGCCGGCACCGACTCCGAGCACCAGCTGGAAATTGCTGCCGACGCCCTGCGCCTGCCCGCGTGGGACGCCAAGGTAGGTGTGCTGTCGGGGGGCGAAAAGCGCCGCGTGGCGCTGTGCCGCCTGCTGCTGTCCAAGCCCGATATGCTGCTGCTCGACGAGCCTACCAACCACCTGGACGCAGAATCGGTGGACTGGCTGGAGCAGTTCCTGCAGCGCTATCCCGGCACCGTGGTCGCCATCACCCATGACCGCTATTTCCTGGACAACGCGGCCGAGTGGATTCTGGAACTCGACCGGGGCCACGGCATTCCGTACAAGGGCAACTACAGTGACTGGCTCACCCAGAAGCAGGCCCGCCTCGAATCCGAGCAAAAGGGCGAAGAGTCGCGTGCCAAGGCCCTGAAGAAGGAGCTGGAATGGTCGCGCCAGAACCCCAAGGCCCGCCAGGCCAAGAGCAAGGCCCGCCTGGCACGGTTCGAGGAACTGTCCGACTTCGAATACCAGCGGCGCAACGAAACGAATGAAATCTTTATTCCTGTGGCCGACCGTCTGGGTACCCAGGTGATCGAGTTCAAGAACGTCACCAAATCGTTCGGCGACCGTGTGCTGATCGACAACCTGACCATGAACGTTCCTGCTGGCGCCATCGTCGGCATCATCGGCCCCAACGGGGCCGGTAAATCCACGCTGTTCAAGCTGATTGCCGGCAAGGAAAAGCCCGACAGCGGTGAAGTCGTCATTGGCTCGACCGTGAAGATGGCCTTTGTGGACCAGCACCGCGATGCACTGGCCAATGACAAGACGGTCTGGGAAGACATCTCCGGCGGCCTGGACATGATCAACATCGGCAAGTTCACGATGGCCAGCCGCGCTTATGCCGGGCGTTTCAACTTCAACGGTGGCGACCAGCAAAAGAAGGTGGGCATGCTTTCGGGTGGCGAGCGTGGTCGTTTGCATCTGGCCAAGACGCTCATCTCCGGTGGCAATGTGCTACTGCTCGACGAGCCCTCCAACGACCTTGATGTGGAAACCCTGCGCGCTTTGGAAGATGCGCTGCTGGAGTACGCTGGCACGGTGCTGGTCATCAGCCACGATCGCTGGTTCCTGGACCGCATTGCCACCCATATCCTGGCTGCCGAGGGCGATAGCCAGTGGACCTTCTTCGATGGCAACTACCAGGAGTACGAGGCCGACAAGAAACGGCGCCTGGGCGAGGAAGGTGCCAAGCCCAAGCGCATGCGCTTCAAGGCACTGAAGTAACCAAGCCGCTTCCGGTGCGTCAAGTCGCATGACGGCTGGAAGTTCTTGCTGCTGCACCCACCATGACCCCCGCTGCGCCCGGATCAAAAACGGCATTTCGTGCCTGCGTTGTCCAGGCCGTGCGCGGCGGCGAGGCGCTCATGGGGCAGCTGGTGCAGGCCACCAAGGCGGCATTGACCGGGGAAGAGTCCACTGCGCGCGATGTCCAGCGGCGCTCTCTGGTGGTCGATGCCCTGCGGTTGCTGGCGCAGCATGAGTCCTCGCTGCCCAAGGCCTACCCGATGGCCTTGCTGGAAATTTTTGCAGAATCACCGTCGCCATCAGGCCCGCATGCGGTGGACGACACCGGCATGGATTTTCCCGAGCTGACGCTGCTGGACGAAGCCGAGATGCAGGACCAGGTGGAACTCTCCCGGGCCCTGCAACTGGCGATGCATGCCACCGATGCCGCGTTGTCGGAACTCAACACCCTGGTCAGTGCCGCCCGCGGGTTGCGCAGCGTTCAGCCGGAACGCAATCCGCTGCGTCCGGAAAACTACATCCGTGCCGTGCAAAAGGTGGTGGCCGAGACCGGCGTCCTGCTCCCCGTGCGGCAACTGTGGATGCAGCACATGCGCGAAGTGCTGGGCAGCTTGCTGGTGGAGGAATACAGAAGCGCTGCCGACAGCCTGCGCGCGCAGGGGGTCGAACCCGTCGGATACACCGTGCTGGGTACGCCTGCCGGTGAGGCAGGACGCAGCAGCCACAACGCGCCCCAGCACAGCGCCTGGCCCGGCGCAGGCTATTCGAGCGGTTATGCCGGGCATTCGATGGGCGGACCGGTGCCGGAGTACGGCATGCAGGCACCCGATGGCCCGGGACTGGGTGGTTCGACGGATTGGCCAGGGGACATGCTGCAGGCGCCCATGTCCTGGGCGGCCGAGGAGGCCTTGCTGACGGTGGGCATCCTGCATCAGATGCTGACCGGCGGGGGCGACCCCCATGCGTTCGATCCTCACGACCAAGCGCTTGCAGACCCGCAGACCGGGGGGCAGGACTCCGCATGGTCGGATTCAGGCGCTGGGTCAGCCAGCACGCCGGCGGGCCTGGCAGAACGGGGGCAAGGCGGTTTTTTCTCTGATGACGTGCCTGGAGCCATGCCGGGAATGGCACGGCTTGAACGCCTGGTGGGGCGCCTGTCCCGCGGTCCGGCGACCGGTGGTTCCGCCTGGCGCGAGCCCGGTGTGGACGCGGTGGCGCATGCGGTTTCCCATGCTGGTTCCCATGGCGTTGCCATGGGGGGGGCAGCCCATTCGGCGGAGGCGGCCATGGAAGTGGTGGCGCGCATGATGGAGAACATTGCGCATGACGCCCGATTGCTGCCCCCCGTGCAGCATGCGCTGCAAAAGCTGGAGCCGGCGCTCCAGCAACTGGTGCAGCATGACGGGCACTTTTTCACTGACGAGACGCATCCGGCACGGCAGTTGCTGGATGAACTGACCCAGCGCAGCCTCGCGTTTGATGCGGAGAGCGCACCTGGGTTCAGCCAGTTCACGTGCCTGCTCCGCGAAGCAGTCGACCATCTGGCTGCGACGGACATCCACGATGCCGGTTCTTTCGCTGCGGTGCTCAAGGCGCTGCATGCTGCCTGGGATTCGCAGGAGCACAAGGTCAGGAGCCAGCAAAGCGGTGCAGACAAGAGCTTGCAGCAATCCGAACGACGCAAGCGGCTGGCCGAAAAGATCGCTGCCGATATTCGCCTGCTGCCCAACCTGGAGCCGGTGCCCGCCGAAGTTCTGGCATTTGTCACCGGCCCCTGGGCCAACGTGGTGGCTCTGGCCCAGATCACCCAGGTGGATGGCGTTGACGGTGCAGAGGGCGATCCCGGGGGATATCTTGCGCTCGTGCCCCTGCTGCTGTGGAGTGTGCAGCCCGCGTTGACGCGCGCCGAACCGGACCGCCTGACGCGGGCGATCCCCGGCATCCTGGCCACGGTGCGCGCAGGGCTCAAGAGCATTGATCATCCTGTGGCCCAGACCAGCAGCTTTTTGCAGCGGCTGGTTGGTCTGCACCAGGCCGCTTTCGAACGATCGGGCCGCGCAGCGGTGGCTCCGGCCGCCGCTGCACCGCAGGATGATCCGCTGGATGCTGAACTGGTGGCCGGTGTCTGGGTAGAACTGATCACCCACCACGGTGCGGTACGCACCCAGTTGACCTGGGCCCATCCGCATGGAACCTTGTTTCTGTTCACCGCGGCCGACGGCAGCACCCAGTCCATGACAAGGCGCATGCTTGATCGGCTCGTGTCCGAGGGCTCCCTGCGCGTGGTGCCCGACGCTGCGCCAGCCTCTGCCCGCGCACCGGTTGCCAGGCCGGTACCTCTGCGCACCCCCGAGCCTGGCAAGTCGGGCAAGCCGCGCTGATCCGGTTCACCCAGCGTCCAGGCACCGGGGCGCTTTGCCGACCGATCGCCGGAGCTCAGGTGCGCAAGAGTTTTTTGCGCACCAGATGGATGTGGTTGCGCAGCGCATACAGCTCGTCGGCATACGACAGCGGAACGCTCACCTTTTCGACATGGGTCTCCAGCGTGTCCAGCGCCCCCAGCAGGTCTTGCGGTATGGCCTTGCCCGATTCAAGATCATTTTCGATTTCACGCAGCCGCCCATACCAGCGAAAAACACGCGAGCGCACCCTGAACTGGTAGATCGGTGGCACCACTCGTGACAGCGGCAGCATTACCGCCAGCAAGATGCCCAGCACCAGCCACATGCGCTCGACCAGGTTGGCGATCCAGAACGGCAGGTAGCGCTGCAGCAGGGGCACTGGTTCATTGATGGCGCGCTCGCCCTCTCTGGCAATGGGCAGTTCGCTGTGCCGGGTGCTGGGAAACTCGCGCGCCCGGTTGAACCAGCCCGCGCTGCCATGCAGCGACCTGGCGTTCTGCGCAAACAGCGTCAGCAGCGCGGGGTGGGTGCCCTCGCGGGCCAGCAGCGATGTGGTGGAGGCCACCAACCGCACATCGTGTGCGGGCACATTGGCCGCCAGGTCCACCACCCCGCGGGGTAGCGTCACGGGGGTGAGAAACGGAAACTTGCGGCCGTAGGCCTCGTGCTGGGCAAAATCCATGAGGTGCACGCCGGGGGTCTGCAGCAGCATCTGCACCATGGGAGATTCTGGCGCCGATGCAAACACCAGTGCGTCCAGCTTGCCTGCCAGAAAGGCCATCGTGGCGGGCGTCTGTTCCAGCCGCGACAGTTTCACCTGCCCCTTCTCCACGCGGTTTGCATCGAGTAATCGGTCCATCAGGGTGGGCACGCCGCTGCCTTCCGAGCCCACGTTCACGCGCAGGCCGCGCAGCTGGCGCAGGCTGTCGAGCCGGCCGCTGGCGGTTCTCTTCAGGGCCGCATCGGTGCGATAAAAAAGCCACACCGGCTCGACAAACAGGCTGCCCAGCGACACCAGCTGGTCGGGGTCGTCTGGCTGCAGCGCTGCCGTGCCGCCTTGCACAAAGGCCACATCGGCCTTGCCCTCGCGCAGCAACTGCAGGTTGGCCGATGAACCCTCGCTGGGCAGCAGCAGCACCTCGATGCCATCGGCAGCCAGGGCCTTCTGGTAGCGCTTGCCAAACTCTTCGTAGGCGCTTTGCGCGGGGCCGGTGGCCAGCGTGACCTGGTTGGGCGGATTGGGGTTTAGCCACCCATAGGCAGCCACCAGCAGCCCCAGGGCCAAGAAGGCCAGCGGGCCAGCAGAAACGATGAGGTCGCGCAGGGTGAGCAGGGTGTTGCGAAAAGCCTGGGGCATGGTTCTTATTGTTGGATTGCACCGTCGGTGCGGGTCAGGCCAGATCGGCAGCGCAGGGCAGGCGCAGGCCGTCTGCGGTGGTCAGGGCCTGTGCGGCCCGAACGGCGCGGGCCGTGGCGATGGCGGTGGCTTCGGCCGCCATGGTGGCGAGCACCAGCATGCCAGGGTGTTTTCCCGAAAGGCCGGTGCCCAGGGTGAACAGCGTGTCGCCATCGGACATGGTGTGCACCGGGTTGATGCTGCGCGCCAGCCCGTCATGCGCGGCCACCGCCAGTCGGTGGGCCTGCACCTTGGTGATGACCGCATCGGTGGCCACCACGCCGATGGTGGTGTTGGTGCCAGCCAGCAAGGGTTGGGGGACTTCGCCGCGCAGCAGGGCGCGGCGGGTGTCGTGCAGCGAAAGACCGTCTGTGCTGCGCGCACCGGCAATCACCTGGGCGGTGTCGGGGTCGAGCACATCGCCCAGTGCGTTGCAGGCGATGAGGGCCCCTACGGTGATGCCACCCACGGTGATCGATGCCGTGCCCACACCGCCCTTCATCGCACGCTGCATGCCGAAAACCTTGCCGACGGCAGCCCCCGTGCCTGCGCCCACATTGCCTTCAGCGGGATCATGGCGCGACGCGGCGGCACAGGCCGCATAGCCTGCGGCCGCATCGGGGCGGATGCGCATGTCTCCCACCTGCAGATCGAACAGCACGGCGGCGGGCACGATGGGCAGGCGGCCCACGGCCACGTCAAAACCCAGACCGCGCTCCTCCAGCCAGCGCACGGCACCAGTGGCCGCTTCCAGCCCCCAGGCGCTGCCGCCGGCCAGCACGATGGCATGCACTTTTTCGACCAGGTTGCAGGGGTCGAGCAGGTCGGTTTCGCGTGTGCCCGGTGCGGCACCACGCACATCAACACCGCCCACCGCGCCATCGCGGGCCATGACCACGGTGCACCCTGTCGGACGGCGCTGGTCGGTGAAATGGCCTACCTCGATGCCGGCCACGCGGGTGATGCTGCCAGCGTCGCTGGCGGGAAGGGCTGGATTCATGGCCGGTGATTATGGTGCCCGGCGCGCTCCCGGCGGTTCCGCCTTGCCCCCGCTTCGCTGACTCAATGGCTGGGGCAGAGTTTTGCGATCGCGGTGGCGAGCCGGGCCTGGGGGTCATAGCGGCGAAAAATCTCGGCGTAGCGCTGGGCGTTGCGTCGGAACTCGGGGTTGTTCAGCATCCGGCGGGCTGCAGTCACCAGCAGTCCGTCGCCCAGGTTCTGGTTGCGGACGGTCAGTCCCAGGCCGCACTTTTCCAGGTAGTGCATGTTGAGGTACTGGTCCAGGTTGCCCGGCACGGCCAGTACCGGAACCCCTTGCGCAATGGCCTGTGAAGAGGTCGGACTGCCTCCATTGCAGATGACGAGGTTCGCGCGGGCGGCCACTTGCTCTCCGGGAAGATAGTCGGCGGCAAATACGTCGGGCAGGCCGGCCGCAAGGGTGGCGCCAGCAGTGGCGACCACGAGCTGGGCGTCGAGCACGCCGAGCTGGCGGATGATGTCCGGCAGCAGCTTGCCATCGCCCGAGCTGCCAAGCGTGACGTAAATCAGCGGCCGCCGTGGGTCGAGGCGACCCCACCAATCGGGCAGCGGGACATCCGGTGACCAGCCGATCGGTCCCAGGAAAACACTTCCGGGAAGGTCGCCGTCCGGCAGGGCGTAGATTTGCGGCACATCGCTGAAGAGCGCCAGGTCGGCGTCGGTGTAGATGCGCCGCAGGTCGTGCCCGAGGGAGGGCATGCCATAGTGGCGGCGCAGGGCGTTCATGGGCCGGGCGTGGTAAGCGAAGGCGAAGGGCCGCGCCAGATCAAAGAGAAACTGGGAGATCCCCACGCCGAGATACGGCAGCATGGGCAGGTCGGGTACGACGAAGCGCGGCGTAAAGGCCGGGCTCCAGTAGGCATTGGTGATGGTGGCGTATGGAACTCCGGCCCGACGCGCCGAGACGGAGAGCGAAAGCCGGAAGTCGCCGATCACCAGCTCGGGCTGCAGGCTTGCCAGCAGCGCCTCGTCTTCCTCGGCAAAGCGTTTGAGGGTTTCGAAATCAAAAACCGGGCGGCCCTTGGCCAGGTTGTCGATGAAACGGGCCTTGCCGGTGGAGGCCAATCGGTGTACCCGGCCAGGAAATTGCTGCAGGAATCGCGCCGACTCCGCCGAGGCGGCGAGGGTCACGTCGTGGCCGTCGGCGATCAGGCCCTCGGCGAGGCGCAGCGGTCGGCCCAGGTGCGCCAGGGTGACGTCGTGGGCCATCAGCAGGATTTTTGGGGGCATCAGGTCACTCCGGCGGGGTGCAAGTCTGGGTTCTGCAGTGCGCCCCATGCACCTGCCCATGGCGCTGGGCATCGGGCCGCTGCACAAAGATCGGGGCAGTATCGCAGTTGGCTTGCACACAAGGATCTGTCGGCGCCTGGCATGGGCATCTGGGAGGGTGCGCCTTGGTCAGGGCGCCCCAAGTACCGCTTGGCCAGGCTGCCAGTCTGGGCCATGGGACTGCCCGGGCCCGCGCACCTGGCTACGAACCACCCGACACCCGCTGGAATTCTAGCCGGCGAAGCCTTCGAGACCGACCAGATTCTGGTCCATGGCGCTGGTGTGACAGCCCTGGTGAGGCCGCGCTCCAGGGCACGCGCAGTCCGCATCGGGCTGTCGCGCTCCGATGCCGCAGGAACAATGCGGGGACGGGCAGCGTGCAAAAAGATCACCCCCACCGCGGCCCAGGCCAGGTCAGGGATGGCACCGCCTGGAACCTGTTCTTAACGCGCGGCTTCCATGCGGGTGATGACGTACCCGCCCTCTTGTTGTTCTGCCCGGAATCGCACCTTGTCGCCGGGCCGCAAGGGCGCGAGCAGGCTGGCGTCGTTCACGCGGAACACCATGGTCATGGGGGGCATGTCCAGGTTCTTGAGCTCGCCGTGGCGCAAGGTGACCTTGCGTGTGCGCGGGTCCCAGCGGGTAATTTCGCCCTCGCTCAGGTCGCTCTGGTCAGACGGCGCGGCGCTGGCTGCGGCGGCGGCATGGTGGCCGTCGTGGCTGTCCTCCGTTGCGGGGATCTGCGCCAGGGCAGGGCCCAGCGCGCTGGTCAGCAGCAGGGCCGTCACAAAGTGGTTCAGTGGCTTCATGTCGATGCCTTGGGGTTGTAGCTCTTGAAGATGCGGGTGCTGCCATCACGTGCCACCAGCAGCACATCGTACGGGTCACGGCGGTTGCCGTACACCGCGCCGTCCATGCCGGGCGAGCCCACGGGCATGCCGGGCACGGCGAGACCGAGCGCCTTGGGCTTTTGCTGCAGCAGCGCGCGCACATCGCTGGCGGGCACATGGCCTTCGATGAGGTAGCCGCCCACCAGGGCGGTGTGGCATGAACCCAGCTTTTGCGGCAGGCCCAGGCGGGTGCGCACCGCGTTGTTGCCGGTGTCATGGACGGTGAAACTGAAACCGTTGGCCTCCATGTGGGCGATCCAGTCCTGGCAGCAGCCGCAGTTGGGGTCTTTCCAGACCTCGATGGGGGTGCCCGTGGCGGCGCCCACCCGGCGCGGCGCAAGGAGGGCTGCGCCCGCCAGAGGCAGTGCGGCCAGCAGCAGATGGCGGCGGCTCAGGCCGAGGTGAGGTGCTGCGGGGGCGGCAGAAAAAGCAATGTTTTTGAACATGGTGGAGTCCTTCGATGTGAATGGAGGGGATGGACAAGGGATGCCAGTCAGCGGCTGCG
>DAOPUP010000046.1:0-10470 GCA_035350655.1 Acidovorax sp.
CATGGGCCTTGGGCTTGAGGTTCTCGATGGTGGCCAGCGCAGACCAGCGCTGGCCCGCAGCGGTGTTGGCGGCCAGCTCTGCGCTGTAGGCGGCTTCGGCGGGGTAGATATGCGCATCCATGAACCGGAGCAATCGGGCCTGCAGGTCCTTGGTTTTGGGGGAATAGTCAAAGTCCATGGGAGTCTCCGTAAAAAATCAGTGGATGGTCGATGGGGTGCTTGCCATTGCGCCTAACCGCGCTGCGCGAAGGCCCAGGCCAGCTGGGCCATGGGGCGTGCGCCTTCGCCCGAGGCCCTGGCCTGCGCACTGGAGGCGGTGCCCGCTTGCACGCGCTGGGCAATGCCCTGCAGGATGGCAGCGATGCGGAACATGTTGTAGGCCATGTAGAAGTTCCAGTCGGCGCGCAAGGCCTCGGGCGTGGTGATGCCGGTGCGCTTGCAGTACTGGCGGAGGTAATCGCTCTCGCTGGGAATGCCCAGGCTGGGCAGGTCCAGACCGCCGATGCCGCGGAACATGCCTGCGGGAATGTTCCAGGCCATGCAGTGGTAACTGAAATCGGCCAGGGGATGGCCCAGGGTGGACAGCTCCCAGTCGAGCACGGCAATCACGCGCGGCTCGGTCGGGTGGAACATCAGGTTGTCGAGCCGGTAGTCGCCATGCACGATGGAGACCTTGCTTTCGTCGCGGGCGCTGGCAGGCAGGTTGGCGGGCAGCCATTCCATCAGGCGGTCCATCTCTTCGATGGGCTGCGTGATGGAGGCCATGTACTGCTTGCTCCAGCGGCCGATCTGCCGGTCAAAGTAGTTGCCGGGCTTGCCATAGGCCGCCAGGCCCTGGCCGGCATATTTCACGCGGTGCAGTGCGGCAATCACACGGTTCATCTCATCGTAGATGGCGCCGCGCTCGGTGGGCGCCATGTCCGGCAGGGACGGGTCCCACAGCACGCGACCCTGCACGTATTCCATTACGTAAAACGCGCGACCGATCACCGATTCGTCTTCGCACAGCACATGCATGCGTGGCACCGGCACATCCGTGCCCTGCAGGCCGCGCATCACCGCAAACTCGCGCTCGATGGCGTGGGCCGAGGGCAGCAGCCTGGCCACCGGCCCGGGCTTGGCGCGCATCACATAGCTGGCACCCGGGGTGATGAGCTTGTAGGTGGGGTTGGATTGCCCGCCCTTGAACATCTCCACCGCCATGGGGCCGGCGAAGCCTTCCAGGTTCCGGGTGAGCCAGGCGGTCAGGGCGTCGGTGTCAAATGCATGCTGCCCGGCGACCGGGCGCGTGCCGACGAAATGGTCGAAGTCGCTCATGTTTATTTGGGGGGTGTCACGCTGGTCTTGGCGTGGGGGCCGCGCTCCAGGCGGGTGCGCGGCGGCCGGCGGAAATGGGCGGGGGACGGCAGTGCCCGCAAAACATCAGTGGTCGGCTTCTGCAATGCGCATCAAGGCTTCGCGGTCGCGCACCACCAAGCCGCCCGGCTCGATGCGGATGGATTCCTCGCGCTCCATGGCCTTGAGCTCCTGGTTCACGCGCTGGCGCGAGGCGCCCAGCAGCTGTGCCAGCTCTTCCTGGGCCAGTTGCAGGCCGATGCGCATTTCGCGGCCATCCGACAGGCTGGGGATGCCGTAGCTGCGCACCAGATGCACCAGCTGTTTGGCCAGGCGTGAGCGCAGCGGCAGGGTGTTGAGGTCTTCCACCAGTCCGAACAGCTGGCGTATGCGCCGTGCATGCAGGCGCAGCATGGCCTCGTAAAGCTCGGTGTGCGCGGTCAGAATCTTTTTGAAGTCGGCCTTGGCCACGCACAGGACCGTGGTGTCGCCATGGGCATAGGCATCGTGGGTGCGCCGGTCGCCGTCGAAAATTGCCACATCGCCAAACCAGATGCCTGGCTCCACATAGGTCAGTGTGATCTGCTTGCCCGAAATGGACGTGGAGCTCACCCGCACCGCGCCCTGGGCGCAGGCGATCCACTCTTCGGGCGGATCGCCGCGGGCGGCAATCAGGCCGCCATCCTTGAAGCGTTTGACGTAGGCACATCGAAGGATGTCGTGGCGAAGGGATGGTGAGAGAGATGAAAACCAGCGACCAGAGTTGATCGCTTCACGTTCTTCGATGGTAAGAATCGGGTTGTCCATGGCCTGTCTTGTGGGTGACTGAAAACAGGATCATTGTCGCGTGGGCGACGGGCCCGGTTGTCGGGGCTTGTCGCCTGTGTGTCTGCTGTCTGGTGCAGAAACACAAACACCCCCGAAGCCTTGCCGGCTGGCGGGGGTGTGTGGAGAAGGGCAGCGCAGGTGAAGTCGCGCTAGGTGTAGTGCGGTGTGCGTTTTTCCTGAAATGCGGCGAGGCCGACCCCCGCGTTGGCATGGTGCAGGTTTTTGACGAAGTGGTCCCGCTCGCTTGCCAGGTGGGTGGAGAGCTGGTTGTGGGGCGCATCACCTACCAGTTCCTTGATGCTGGCCAGCACGTTGGGTGCCCGTGCGTTGAGTTTTTCTGCCAGTGCCAGGGCCATCGTCAAGGCGCTGCCAGGCTCGGCCAGGCGGTTGACCACGCCCAGGGCGTGCAGGCGCTCCGCCGCCATGTGATCGCCGCACATCAGGATCTCGGTGGCCAGCTGGCGCGGCAGCGCCTGCGCCAGGCTCCAGCTGGCGCCAGCGTCGGGCGACAGTGCTAATTGGCTGTAGGCCATCACGAACACCGCATTGCGGGCTGCCACCACCATGTCGCACGCCAGTGCGAGCGAAAAGCCCGCCCCCGCCGCTGTGCCTTCGACCGCTGCAATCACAGGCTTGGGGTAGGTACGGATGGTCTCGATCCAGCTGTGCAGGTCTTCCGTGCTCTGTGCCTGCACCTGCGGGGCGGCCTGCCGGTTCGCTTGCAGGCGCAGCAGGTCGCCGCCCGCGCAGAACATGCCGGCCGCTCCGGTGATGACGACACTGCGCACCTCGGCGCTGCCTTCCGCGACGTTGAGCGCTTCGATGCCCGCTGCATACATGACAGGGGCGATGGCGTTGTGCTGGTCTGGGTTGCTGAGGGTCAGAACCAGGGTCTGGCCCTCGCGGGTGGCTTGAAGTTGTGCGGGCATAGGGCCTTGCGGGCAGTGGTGGTCAATGCTCTTCTACATGTGCCAGGCTCAGGCCGATGGCCCCGCGCCGGCGCAGCCAGGGGCTGGGGCGATACCGTGGGTCGCCGTACACCGTCTGCAGGTTGAACAGCACCTCCAGGATGTTGGTGGGCCCCCAGCGGTCACCCATGGCCAGCGGCCCGAGCGGGTAACCCAGCCCGAGGGTGACGGCGGTTTCCAGGTCCCGCGGGCTGCAGATCTGCTGCTGGCAGATATCGCTGGCGATGTTCACGATGGTGGCGACCACGCGCTGGGTGACAAAGCCACCGCTGTCGCGGATCACGCTCACCGCCTTGCCGTCGCGGGCAAAGAGGGCGTGGGTTGCGTCGCGGATATCCACGCGCGTGGCGGGGTTCGTGGCCAGCACACGCCGCCGCGTTGCAGCGTCGTCGATCAACATGTCGATGCCCATGGTGCGGGCGGGGTCGAGCCGTTCCACAACGGCCACGGTGGTGATGTCGAAGCCCAGCGGAGCGACCAGCGAAATGGCTGTCTGGGAGGGCGATGCGCCCGTTTCGATGGTGGCACCCAGGTCCTTGAGCAGTTGGTAGAGCTCGGCGCGCCGCGCCGCGCGTGGCGACACCCAGACCGGTGGAATGCTGGCCACTTGCGGTGCGTCTGGTTCGGCGCCAACCTGCGCCTCGCCGTTCTCGTACCGATAAAAACCCTCGCCGACCTTCTTGCCCAGCAGGCCGCCCGCCAGACGCTGCGCCGTGATGACGCTGGGGCGAAAACGCGGCTCTTCGTAATACTGGTGGTAGATGGATTCCATCACGGGGTGGGACACATCCAATGCCGTCAGGTCCATGAGCTCGAACGGCCCGAGCTTGAAACCCACCTGGTCGCGCAGGATGCGGTCGATGGTGGCGAAATCGGCCACCCCCTCGCTGACGATGCGCAAAGCCTCGGTGCCAAAGCCCCGCCCGGCATGGTTGACGATGAATCCGGGCGTGTCTTGCGCCCGCACCGGGGTGTGCCCCATCTGGCGCGCGTAATCGGCCAGCGCTTCACACACTGCGGGAGTGGTCTTCAGCCCTGCAATCACTTCCACGACCTTCATCAGCGGCACGGGATTGAAAAAGTGAAAACCTGCCAGGCGCTCGGGCCGCTTGAGCGCCGCACCGATGGAAGTGACCGCCAAGGACGATGTATTGGTTGCAAGCACCACCTGCGGCCCCACCACGGCTTCCAGCTGGGTGAAAAGTGCCTGCTTGGCATCTAGCCGCTCAACGATTGCCTCGATCACCAGATCGCATGCGGCCAGGTCGCTCACCGAGGCCACGGTCTGCAGCTGGCTGCTCCAGGCTGTGGCCTGCTCTGGGGAGATTCGCCCTTTGTCCTGCAGGCGCTGCCATTGGGCCTGGATGGCGCTGCGCGCCGACGCTGCGGCGTCCACTTGCATGTCCAGCAAAAGAACCCGGCTGCCCGCTTGGGCCGCGATCTGCGCAATGCCTCGGCCCATGGCGCCCGCGCCAACAATACCAACGATGGGAAACTGATTTGTCATGGCGGCATTATCGCGCTCGCTGAATTCGGCACTTGTGTGTAAAAATCACCTGTCTTCAAATGAAATATTTTGTGAAAATACGTAATGTTCTCGGTGGGGTTGGGTGTTGCCTGGTGGTCGGCAGTGCTTCTGCCATCTCATTGGGTCCAAGCCGCGGATCGGCCATCCTCGGTGCTCCCGTAGATCTCACATTCGATATGCAGCCCGAACCGGGGGACGATGTCGCCTCCTACTGTGTGACGGCTGGCGTGGCATTTGGCGACACTCCTGTCGCTGATGCCAGGGTCCGGGTGTCGGCCTTGCCTGCCTCGCCCGGGCGCTCGCCCGCAGTGCGCGTGCAGACAGTGGGCATGGTCAACGATCCGGTCATCACCGTTTCCCTGTCGGCGGGTTGTTCGGGAAAAGTCACCCGCACTTACACTTTTCTGGCGGATCTGCCGGTAACGCCGGTTCCGGGGCGTCCGGTGCAGCTCGACCTGCTGGGTGCGGTCTCGCCCTCTGTCACGGCCCGCGATGCAGGTACAGGTACGGGTGCTGACCGCACGGCGCAGCCAACTGCGGCACGGCGCAGTGCGCAAGTACCCGCCGAACCGAGAGAGCAGGGTGACAAGCCGGTGCGTGCTGCGCCCAGGCCGCAGGCCGCAAGGCCAGCCGGCGTGGCTGCACCGCGCAGCCCGCAGGTGGTTGCGCGCAAAGCACCTGTGCGTGAGGAACGCCCTGCCAAGGCGGTTACTTTGCCTGCGCGGCCAGAGCGATCACGGTTGGTCATGGAGCCGCTGGATGCCTTGGCTGAGCCAGCCGTTGCACTGCGGCCTTCGGCCGACATGGGTGCGGTGCCGGCCCAGACGGCAGCCTCTGGGCGGCTGGAAGCCGCGGCGGCCTGGAAGGCGCTGAGCATGCCCCGGGACGCGGAACAACCCGACGAAGGGCGCGTGCGTGCGCTAGAGGCCGAGATGGCCGCATTGCGTGCCAAATTCAGCGCCGAGCGAGACTCGGTCGGCGCACTGCAGCAGCGGCTGGAATTGATCGAAAGCCAGCGTTATTCTGCGGGATTGGTCTATGCGCTGATGGCTTCGCTCGCGCTGGCCTTGGGTCTGCTGGCCTGGGTCTGGCAGCGGGCCCGTCGCGATTCCCAGCTGGCCGTGCAGGTCTGGCGCGATTCGGTGGCCGTGAGCGCCATCCATGGTGGCGCAGGGGTTGAAGATCCCCACGCTCTGCGGCCGCACCCCCAGGACCACTGGTCGCCGGAGGACTCCGTTCCGTTTGCGCAAGATACCGTTGTCCAGCCTCCTATGCAGCCGCCCGTGTCCACTGGGCTTGCCGAGGCAGCCTCGCCTGAGCGCGTGCAGCAGCCCGCGCCGGTCGCAGAGGTCGGGTCGGGTGTCGAAAGCAGTTCGCATATCGTCAATCCCGAAGATCTTTTTGACATTCAGCAGCAGGCGGAGTTTTTTGTGTCCGTCGGTGAACATGACCAGGCCGTGGGGGTGTTGAAAAAACACATTGCAGCCCACCGGGAGACCTCACCATCGGCTTATCTGGAGCTCTTGCGGCTCTACCATGCACTCGGCCGCTCGATGGATTTTGCCCAGCTGCGCACGCAGTTCAGCAAGCACTTCAATGCGCAGGTGCCAGAGTTTGCTGTTTTCAGCCGGCAGGGCCGGACCCTGGAGCATTACGTCGATGCATTGGCCGCCATCGAGGCCGACTGGACCTCCTCTTCCGTGGTCCAGTTGCTCGAAAAGTTGCTGTTCCGACGGGACTCCGAGGTGCAGATTGCACCGTTTGACTTGGCGGCGTTCGATGATTTGCTGCTGTTGCTGGCGATTGCGCAGACCACGTTGCCAAGTTCTCGTGGTGCACCGCCTCCGCGCCTGCGCACGACTCCGCTGGCGTCACTGCAGAGCAGTGAAGTGCCAGAGCTTCCCCGCCGCGAACCCTCGGTTCTTGTGCCGATCGTCGATTCACCTCCACTGTCTGTAATGGACAGTCTTGAGTTTGAGTTCAGCCCGCGTGCGCCCGTGTCAGGGGTTGTGGGCGACGCCGTTGCGCCATCTCGCGGACCTCTGGATACGCCGGACCTGGACCTGGATCTGTCCGATCCTCCGCACATCACCCTCAGTGATTTGCCGCCGGTTCCTGCCACCGCGGCGCCGCAACCGTATCAGCCCGTAGGCTTTGGTGCGGAAAGTGACCGGGTGGAAGTGCGACACGAACTCGAGCAAGGCAAACCCTTACCCAAGGGCTGACCAAGGGCGTGGCGCCTGTCGGGGCATTGTGTGGCCGGTCTGGTCCTGTGGAATGCTCTGTGTGCCTGCCAAGACACCGGGTATTTTTCGAGATCGGTTGCCCCGAGGCGGCACGGCCATGCCGTGCAACCGCACCGGGCGGTTCTTGGGTCAACGCTCGGGACTTTGCGCCGCAGCCATGCGGGCCATGAGCTGGTGCGCCGCTTCTTCGGGCTCGGGGGCGTTGACCAGCGCCCGCACCACGGCGATGGAGCCTACGCCGGTGGCCAGCACTTCGCCAAATTGATCGGCGCCAATGCCGCCAATCGCCACCAGGGGGTAGCCCCGCATGAGCTGCGCGTAAACGGCCAGCCGGCCCACGCCTTGCGGCGCGGTGGCCATTTGCTTGAGCGTGGTGGGAAAGACCGCTCCCATCGCGATGTAGCTGGGGCCTACGGCGTCCGCGCGCACCATTTCCGCGTAGCCGTGCGTGCTGACCCCCAGGCGCAGGCCCGAGGCCTGCAGGGCCTGCAGCTCGGTGGGCTGCAGTGCATCGAGGTCTTCCTGTCCCAGATGGACACCATAGGCGCCGGCCTCCATGGCCTGGCGCCAATGGTCATTGATGAACAGCAGCGCTGGCGTGCCTTGCACCGCCCGCACGGCGGCCGCCACCTCGCGTGCCACGGCAGCCGGGTCGGCTGACTTGTAGCGCAGCTGTACGGTGGGTACACCGGCATGGGCCATGCGCCCCACCCACGCGGCATCGGGCAGCACGGCATACAGGCCCAACCGCTGCGGACAGGCCGCAAACGCAATGGTCCGCGGCCTCGGCTGCAGGCCGAAGTCCTGCGGTTCGTCGGGCCAGGGCGTGGGGGAAAAATGGCCCGTGCGCGCCGTGCGTGCCTGCCAGGCGCGGGCCACGCACTCTGCATCGTGCGCAATGAACCCGAGTGCGCTGCAGGCCTGCAGGGCCGCCTGGTACACAGGATCGGGGGACTGGGGCGCTGGCGTGGGCTGCGCCGCGAAGCCCGGGAAACGCTCGGCATGGTGCTGCACGATGGCCTGCAGCAGGATGTGGACATCATTCATGGGCGTGGTGCCAGAAAGGGGTGCCGAGCACGGGGGTGCTGGCCTGGGCGGTGTCCTGGGCGGCCATGGCCCCGGCCCTGCGAGCGGACCGACCGGCCTGCACGGCATCGGCAAAAGCCCCTGCCATGGTGACGGGGTCCTGGGCCAGGGCGACGGCGGTATTCAGCAGCACGCCGTCGTAGCCCCATTCCATGACCTGGCAGGCGTGCGAGGGCAGGCCCAGGCCTGCGTCCACCAGCAGCGGCACATCCAGGCGTTCGCGCAGCAGCTGCAGCGCATAGGGGTTGACCGGCCCGCGCCCGGTGCCGATCGGGGCAGCCCAGGGCATGACGGCCTGGCAGCCCACATCCACCAGGCGTTGGCACAGCACCAGGTCTTCGGTGCAGTAGGGCAGTACCTGAAAACCGTCCTTGATGAGTTGCGCGGCCGCTTGCACGAGGTTGAGCGTGTCGGGCTGCAGCGTGTAGTCGTCGCCAATCAGCTCCAGCTTGATCCAGGGGGTGTCGAACACCTCGCGCGCCATGTGCGAGGTGGTGATGGCCTCTTGCACGCTGTGGCAGCCGGCGGTGTTGGGCAGGATGGGTACGTTCAGGCGGCGCAGCAGCTCCCAGAAGCTGCTGCCGGCCTCGGCGCCATGGCTGCCTTGGCGGCGCAGCGATGCCGTGAGCATGGCCGGACGCGCGCGCTGCACGGCGGCCTCCAGCACGCTGGGCGACGGGTAGCGGGCCGTGCCCAGCAGCAGGCGGCTGGCGAAAGACTGGCCATAAAGGACCAGGGGGTCGTCGCAGGGGGAAAGGGGGGATGGGGGGGATGAGTTCATGGCAAGCCGGGCGTCAGCCACCCGTCACAGGAGAGATGATTTCCACCCGGTCGTTCGCCTGCAGCAGCTGCTCGGCATAGCGGGTGTTGGGCACGAATACGGTGTTGACCGCGACAGCGAAGGGTGGGCGCGCCGCCACGGCGGCGATGGCGTCGACCAGCGTGGCGCCATCCGGCAGTTCGTGGGGCGTCTGGTTGATCAGAATGTTCATGGCAATGCGCGGCTGTCGTCTTCGGTGGGCAGGGCGAGATCAAAACGGGTGGCCAGCGGAGACTGGCCGGTGGCCATGAGTTCCAGCACCACGTCGAGCAGGGCCGGGGCGATCATGAAGCCGTGGCGGTACAGGCCGTTGACCTCCAGCACCCGGGGGCGCGGCTGGCGCACGGCAGGCAGATTGTCGGGCAAGGTGGGCCGGCACTGGGTGGCGATTTCGACAATGCGGGCTTCGGCAAAGCCGCTGTGCACGGTGTAGGCCGCGCTCAGCAGCTCCAGGGTGGAGCGCACGCTGGCCGGCGACAGATCGTCGGACTCGATTTCCGTGGCGCCGATGACAAACAGGTGGTCTTGCTTGGGCGCGATATAGATGGGGTAGCGCGGGTGCACCAACCGGGTGGGCCGCCGCAGCGTGACCTCGGGCGCATGCACGCGCACCACTTCACCGCGCACGCCGCGCAGGGCCTGCCATTGGCCGCGCGCACCCAGGCCGCGGCAGTCGAGCAGCCAGTCGGCCTGCCCGGGTGACCCCGGGGCAAATTCGCCGGGGTCCCGCGGGCTGTGCCAGTGGCAGCGCACCTGCAGGCGGTCCATCTCGTGCGCCAGGGCGGATAGCAGCTGGCGGTTGTCCAGCTGGCCTTCCCTCGGCAGATAGAGTCCCTGGGCAAAGCGCTGTGCCAGGCTGGGCTCCGCATCTGCCACGCCCGCGCCGTCGAGCACCTGCATCGCGGGCAGATCGGCAAGGGTGGTCTGGGTGGACTCGAGCAGCCGCTGCAGCCGCTGCGCCTCGGCGCCGTCCTGGCGGTGCCAGACGATCAGCGTGCCTTGCTGCTGAAAGAACACCGGCTGCGCCAGCGCGGCCAGCAGCTCGCGCCAGCGCGTGAGCGCGTACTGGCCCATGCGCACGACACCGGGCTCGGTCACGGCCGATTCGGCCAGCGGGGCCAGCATGGCGGCGGCCACCGGCGCTGCCGCATGCTCGCCCGCCGGCCCGCCGCGGTCGAACACCTCGACCGCATGGCCCTGGCGGGCCAGCTCAACAGCCAGAAGCCGGCCCATGAGGCCGGCACCCAGAATGACAATGGAGGAAGGTGGGAGGTTCATGCGTCCTTCTGTGGGCAACAGGAGGACAAAACGGGGCAGTGCCGTTACTGGAAACTCCCCACGCCAGCATGACCTGGATCGGGTAGCGGAGCCCAGCACCCGCAGGTGCTGTGAGAACTTGTCGTTTCGTGGCTCCAGGGTCTTTCTCAGTCGCGCGCCACATTGGCGGGACACCCCTGTTTCGTCCGTGAGTCGGAATTACAGCATATCCCTCAGCGCGCCGGATTGACTTGGCGCATAGGCCATAATTTTTGCCATGACAAATCCAACCCGCTGCGCCGCGCCGCAGCCGCGCTACCTGCGCCTGCTGTCCATCGCTGGCTCCGACAGCGGCGGCGGCGCGGGCATCCAGGCCGACCTCAAGACCTTCAGTGCCCTGGG
>DAOPUP010000047.1:0-10463 GCA_035350655.1 Acidovorax sp.
GCCGCCAGCAGCAGCCAGGGCACCACGCGGCGGAAGGTGGCGTCGGGCGTGACCAGCAGCAGCGCAGCCCCTGCCGCCCCGCCGATGAGCGACAGCACCACCAGCAGGCGCATCGACAGCCCCGGCGGCGGGGTCGTGTCTTCCCGGAACCCCCAGGCGCCTGCGATATAGCCTGGCAGCAGCGCCACGGTGCCGGTGGCATTGGCCACCACGGGAGGCACGCCGGTGAAGACCAGGGCGGGCAGCGTCAGAAAGCTGCCGCCTCCAGCCACGGCATTGAGGGCGCCGGCGAGGAAGGCGGCGGTGAGCAGCAGGGCGATCTCGATCATGTCTGTCCAGGTGGGTTGGCGCGTCGGGCAGCAGGTGCCAAAAGGTAGATGGTAGGCGGCATGGCGCGGTTGGCAGCGTTCGCTGCCCCGCTCGAGGGTGAAACTGCTGTGCGAAAAAGTGGTGCAATCGTGGCGCGATAGCGGCGCAATCTCGACTTGGCCCTGGCTGGGGCCGCGCTCAGACGCGCTGCTTGCCCAGTTTGCGGCTGAGGGTGCGGCGGTGCATGCCCAGTCGGCGCGCGGCTTCGGAGATGTTGAAGCCGGTTTCCGCCAGCACTTCGTGGATGCGCTCCCACTCCAGGGTCTTGATGGAGCTCGAGCGCTTGGTCAGCTCCACCTCGGTGTTGCCTTCCTGGAGACCAAAGGCGGCTTCGAGGTCGTCGGTGTTGGACGGCTTGGCCAGGTAATGCACGGCACCCAGCTTAACGGCCTCCACCGCGGTGGCAATGCTGGCATAGCCGGTGAGTACGACGATGCGCATCTTGCTGCTGTGCGCGTGCAACTGGCGTACACAGGCCAGGCCGGACGCCTCGCCCTTGAGCTTGAGGTCGACGACGGCATATGCCGGCTGGTGCCGCGTCAGCAGCTCGTCCATCTGCGCCCTGCTGTCGGCGTGCAGCACACGGTAGCCGCGCCGCTCGAACGAGCGCGCCAGGGTGCGGGCAAAGGCCTCGTCATCTTCCACGATCAGCAGCAAGCGTTGTTCAGTGTCCATGGTTGTTGTGTAGCGGGTCCTGCAGTGCGATGGCGGCCAGGGGCAGCGTGATGGTGACCTCGGCCCCGCCACCGGGCAGGTTGCGTGCAGCCATGCTGCCCCCCAGGGTGCGTGCCACGTTCATCGACAGGAACAGCCCCAGGCCACCGCCAGGGCGCCCCTTGGTCGACTGGTAGGGCGTGCCAATCTGCGCCAACACCGGGGGTGAGAAGCCAGGGCCTCGGTCGGTCACGACGATGCGCAGCACCTCGGCATCGCTGCTCGCCTGTAGGCCCACCCAGCGTGGCGATGCATCGCGGGCATTGTCCAGCACATTGAAAACCATTTGTTCCAGCGTGGCATCGGCCACCATGGGGCGGTCGTCGTCGATGTGCTTGTCGAACACCAACTGGTCCACCGCCCGCGTGGCCCGCCAGTCGTGCACAAGAGCGTCGAGAAACTGGCACACCGTGGTCTGGCTGGAGTCTTCGCCGCGCGTTTCGCCCGCAGACAACAGAATGCCGCTCACGATGGTCTTGCAGCGCTGCACTTGCGCTTGCATTTCGGCGATTTCTTCCCGCAGCACCGGATCTGCTGCCAGGGCGTGGATATGCCGCCAGTCGCCCAGGATGACGGCCATGGTGGCCAGCGGAGTGCCCAGTTCATGTGCTGCGCCCGAGGCCAGCAGGCCCATGCGGACAATGTGCTCTTCCTCGGCGGCCCGCTGGCGCACGGCCGCAAGCCGCGCATCGCGCCGCCGCAGGTTGTGGCTGATGCGCGTGATGAAGACGACCACCAAAATGGCGTTGAGCATGAAGCACACCAGCAGGCCCAGCACATAAGGGCTCGCCCAGCCTTCGTGCAGGTTGGTGGCCAGGGGCAGCGGCTGGCTGTGCTGTGCCAGCAGCACCACGCAGGACGATGCCACCAGCACGATGGACCACATGAAGCCGCCGCGCAGCAGCATGGCGCCCACGGCAATCTGCAGCAGGTACAAGAATACAAAGGGGTTGCTGATGCCTCCGCTCAGGTACAGCTGCGCCGTCAGAGCGGCCACATCCACCAGCAGGGCGAGAAAGATCTCGATTTCGTGAACGCTGCGTCCTCTGCGCCAGCGCACCAGGCTGGCCAGGTTGAAGAGCACCATGCAGCCCACGATGGTGAGCATCTCCCGCAAGGGCAGGGGCATGCCCAGGCTGTAGTGGGTGGCTTCGATGGTGAGCAGCTGACCCACCACGGCGATCCAGCGCAACTGGATCAGCTGGTGCAGGTTCTTGAGGCCTGCGGCTGCATTCGCAGAGCGGGCCTGGTTCAAGCGCGGGGTGGTTGGATTAGCACTGCGGTTCATGGGCGGGGTCTTTGCTGCGGGCCATACGCAGCCTGGCCTCATAGCGTGCCACAACCACCGCAGCCCCCACCACCAGGAGCGCCATTGCGAACCAGGTCAGCGCATAGACCAGGTGGCTGTTGGCAAAGCGCACCACCGTCAGGCCTGGGCGAGGCCAGGGCCCGGGCGCTGCCGGGGGCTGTTCGGCCATGGCGGCGCTGTGTACTGCGGGTATGCCCGCATCCACAAAGAAGGGTGCAGCCCGGGGCAGTTGCCGGGCCTGGGCAATGGCGGCTACGTCGCGCGAATACCAGCGCTGTTGCACCGGATCATTGCGGCGTAGAAAGCCACCGCCAGGCTCGCTCATGCGCAGCAGGCCTTCCACCGTCACGGGTTCTGTGGCCGTGGTGGCCGGGCGCTCTTGCCACTGCGCGCGCTGGTCTTGCGGCACGAACCCGCGGTTGACCAGCACCTGCGTCCCACCGGCCTGATGCAAAGGAGTCATGACCCAATAGCCCGCTCCGAGCGCGGTGGTGGCCTGGGTCAGCACGGTTTTGTCGGTCAGCCACTGCCCCTGCAGGCGCACGGCCTGGTATTCGTACCCGGCGGCATCCACCTGGGGCCACTGTGCCGGAGGGGGAAGTGCGCCGGGCGCCGCCTGGATGCGCTGCGTGACGCGCTCGATCAGGTCGAGCTTCCAGGCACGGCGCTGTACCTGCCACACGCCCATTGCGATGAACCCCATGAAAAGAGCGATGCCCACCAAAGTGAGCATCGCCAGGGTCGCATTGGAATGCGGGCGCTTGCGGTCCGCTGGCGGTGTTTGCACAGTGGGTTGATGCAGGTCAGGGGGCTGCGTTGTGCGGGGTACCTGGCCCGTGCTGCGCCGACGCTGGCACCTGCGGATGCTCGGGCATCATGTTGGCGTTCATGTGGAACATGACCCACAGCGTGCCGGTGATGGCAATGGCCACAAACACCACGGTGAATATGGTGGACAGCAGGGTCCATCCGCCTTCAACCTTGCCGTTCATGTGCAGGAAAAACACCATGTGCACCAGGATCTGGATCACGGCAAAGCCACCGAGCACCAGCACCGCAGTGTTGCGGTCCGCAATCACCTTGGCCATGACCAGCCAGAACGGGATGGCCGTGAGGATGATAGACAGCACGAAACCGGCCATGTAGCCCGAGAAGGTGCTGTGCGGGCCGCTGTCGTCATGGTGATCGTCATGCCCGTGGGCATCGTGTGTGTGTTGTGCGCTCATTTACAGCACCCCCATCAGGTACACAAAAGTGAAGACGCCGATCCAGACCACGTCCAGGAAGTGCCAGAACATGGACAGGCACATCAGGCGGCGGTTGTTCTCGGGGATCAGGCCATGCTTGCCAATCTGAACCATCAGTACCACCAGCCAGATCAGGCCGAAGGTGACGTGCAGGCCGTGTGTGCCGACCAGCGTGAAGAACGCCGAAAGGAAGGCACTGCGCTGCGGGCCCGCGCCCTCGTGCAACAGGTGGGCAAACTCGTACAGCTCCAGGCCCAGGAAGCACAGGCCAAAGAGGCCCGTGACCGCCAGCCACAGCAGCGTGCCTTTCACGTCACCCAGCTGCTTGCGCAGCATGGCAAAGCCGAAGGTGATGGATGACAGCAGCAGAAAGGCCGTGTTGAGGGCCACCAGGGGCAGGTCGAACAGCTGGGCGCCAGTGGGGCCGGCCGCATAGCTGCGGCCCAGCACGCCGTAGGTGGCAAACAGGGCGGCAAAGATGAGGCAGTCGCTCATCAGGTACAGCCAGAAGCCCAGGGCCGTTCCGTTTTCGGGATGGGGCTCGTGCGCGAGGTGGTACTCGCGCGGGGCCAGGGCGCCTGCGACGGCGCCAGTGTGGAGGCGGATATCAGACATGGCGGGCCAGTTGGAGTGTGCGGGATTCTTCGGCGGCGACCACTTCGGCTGCTGGAATGTAGAAGTCACGCTGGTAGTTGAACGTGTGGATGATCGAAGTAATCAGCAGCGCGGCAAACGACACGCCCGCCAGCAGCCACATGTGCCAGATCAGCGCAAAACCGAACACCAGCGCCAGGGCCGAGATCACCGCGCCCGAGCCCGTGTTGGCAGGCATGTGGATCGGTGCAAAGCCAGTGAGCGGGCGCTGATAGCCGTGCTTCTTCATGTCCCACCAGGCGTCGATCTCGTGCACCACGGGGGTGAAGGCGAAGTTGTAGTCGGGCGGGGGCGACGCGGTGGCCCATTCCAGCGTGCGCGCGTCCCAGGGGTCGCCGCTCCAGTCGCGCAGCTGCTCGCGCTTGAGGTAGCTCACCACCAGCTGGATCAGAAAGCAGCCAATGCCCGCTGCAATCATCGCAGCGCCGATGGCGGCGATCACGAACCAGATCTGTAGCGACGGGTCTTCAAAGTGGTTGGCGCGGCGTGTCACGCCCATCAGACCCAATACATACAGCGGGCCGAACGCCACCCAGAAGCCCACCACCCACAGCCAGAAGGAGCGCACGCCCCAGGTGCGGTCGAGCTTGTAGCCGAAGGCCTTGGGGTACCAGTAGTTGATGCCGGCAAACAGGCCAAACAGCACGCCACCGATGATCACGTTGTGGAAGTGGGCGATGAGGAACAGGCTGTTGTGCAGCACGAAGTCGGCCGGGGGCACAGCCAGCAGCACACCGGTCATGCCGCCGATGGCAAAGGTCACCATGAAGGCCACGGTCCACATCATGGGCAGCTCGAAGCGGATGCGGCCCTTGTACATGGTGAACAGCCAGTTGAAGATCTTGGCCCCGGTAGGGATCGAGATGATCATCGTGGTGATGCCGAAGAAGGTGTTCACGCTCGCGCCCGAGCCCATCGTGAAGAAGTGGTGCAGCCACACCAGATACGACAGGATGGTGATCACCACGGTGGCGTAGACCATGGAGGTGTAGCCGAACAGGCGCTTCTTGCAGAACGTGGCCACCACCTCGGAGAAGATGCCGAAGCAGGGCAGGATCAGGATGTAGACCTCGGGGTGGCCCCAGATCCAGATCAGGTTCACATAGAGCATGGGGTTGCCGCCCAGCTCGTTGGTGAAGAAGTTCGTGCCCACGTAGCGGTCCAGCGACATCAGCACCAGCGCGGCCGTCAGCACAGGGAAGGAGGCAACGATCAGCGCGTTGGTGCACAGGGCCGTCCAGGTAAAGACGGGCATTTTCATCAGGCTCATGCCGGGCGCGCGCATCTTGATGATGGTCACGATCAGGTTGATGCCCGAGAGCGTGGTGCCCACCCCCGCAATCTGCAGCGCCCAGATGTAATAGTCCAGCCCGGTGCTCGGGCTCTGCGCCCCCAGGTTCGAGAGCGCCAGCCAGCCCGAGGTGGCAAACTCGCCCAGGAACAGCGACACCATCACCAGCAAGGCGCCGGCCGTGGTCATCCAGAAGCTGAAGTTGTTCAGGAACGGGAAGGACACATCGCGGGCGCCAATTTGCAGCGGCACCAGGTAGTTCATCAGTCCCGTCACCAGGGGCATGGCCACGAAGAAGATCATGATCACGCCGTGGGCCGTGAAGATCTGGTCGTAGTGGTGCGGCGGCAGGTAGCCCAGGTTGTCGCCAAAGGCCATGGCCTGTTGCAGGCGCATCATCACGGCGTCGGCAAAACCGCGCAGCAGCATGACCAGGCCCAGGATCATGTACATGATCCCGATCTTCTTGTGGTCGATGCTGCAGATCCAGTCGCGCCACAGCGGGCCCCACAGGCGGAATTTGGTAATGCCGGCCATCACGGCGATGCCGCCCAAACAGACGGCGATGAAGGTCCAGAGCACGATGGGCTCATGGGCCATCGGTACAGCGTCCCAGTTGAGCCGGCCCAGGGCCCAGTGGGAGGGGGAAATGGTGGAGGAGGACATAGGGAGGCTCATTGGCGAATGCGGGCGCGTTGCGCTGGTGCTGTGGCATTGCGGGGATCAAGTGCGGCCACCACCTCGGTGGCGTTCCGGGCGGTGCACCAGTCCTGCGGCAGGTTCAGGCCTGCGGCGCGTACATAGGCATCACCGCCGTGGGCGTCGATGGCCATCATGTGGTGCATGCACATCTTTCCGTCTTCCACACAGCGATTGAGCACCTTGTCGTACAGGCCTTCTTCTACCGTGGCAAAGCGCTGCACGGGGTCGCGCTCGCTGGGCTTGACGAGATGCAGGTAGCGGCCCTTGTCCAGCGGCTTGCCTTCGGTCTTGGCTTTCTGCACCCATTGGGCAAAGTCGCCATCGCTCAGGCCGTGGAACTTGAAGGTCATGCCTGAAAAGCCGGCGCCGCTGTAGTGCGACGACATGCCCTGGAACACGCCGGGCCGGTTGATGACCGCGTTCAGCTCGGTCTGCATGCCAGGCATGGCGTAGACCATGCCGGCCAGGTCGGGCACGTAAAAGGCGTTCATGGTGGAGGTGGCCGTCAGCTTGAACAGGATGGGGCGGTCCACCGGCGCAGCCAGCTCGTTCACCGTGGCAATGCCTTGCTCAGGGTAGAAGAACAGCCATTTCCAGTCCATCGCCACCACCTGAACCTCCAGCGGCTTGACGTTGGCGGCCAGAGGCCGCTGGGCGTCGATGCGGTCCAGCGGGCGGTAGGGGTCGAGCTTGTGGGTGCCGATCCAGGTCAGCGCCCCCAAGGCGATGATGATGAGCAGCGGCACGGTCCAGATCACCAACTCAAGCGTGGTGGAGTGGTGCCACTCGGGGTCGTACTCGGCCTCTGTGTTGCCTTGGCGGTACTTCCAGGCAAAAAAGAGGGTGAGCGCGATCACCGGCACGATGATGACGAGCATCAGCAGCGTGGCGGTGATGACCATCTGGCCTTGTTGGGCGGCGATATCGCCGGCCGGGTTCAGAACGACGGCCTTGCTGCAGCCGGTCAGGCCAGCGGCCATGGCGATCGCTGCAAGCCAGGCGGGCCTGCGGAGTTCCTTGTTTTTGTGCATGCGAGGGGCGCGATCAAGAGGCGATTAGGGGTAAACGCGAGTGACTGAAGGTGTGCAATGTAGTAGAGCGAGAAATATTGTCCATTGGACATTTTGTCCAAGATCAAGGGTATTTGCCTGTTTTTGTGCTTGCCCTGGGAGGCGCATGCGCCAGGGCATGGGCCCGTCGGGGCTCTGGCCATCAGGGTTTTCCTGAGCGCTCCGTCGGCAAAAACGCCGTGACGAGGGCGCTTTCGGGTGTAGAACCGAGTGGTTCGTTTCCCTTGCTTGAGGAGTATCGCTATGGCGCACCAAGGTTCTGCCGCATTGCCTGTGCCCGGCTTTGAGAGTTCAGTCTCGCTGGCGCGGGCCCATACCGATGAAGATGTGACGCCCGGCGAGATCGCGGTGGGGGTGATCATTGGGCGATCGTCCGAATACTTTGACTTTTTTGTGTTCGGTATTGCCAGCGTGCTGGTGTTCCCCTCGCTGCTGTTCCCGTTTTTGTCGCGGCTGGACGGCACCTTGATGGCTTTTGCCATCTTTGCACTGGCTTTTGTGGCCCGGCCTGTGGGCACGGCCATCTCCATGGGGGTGCAGCGGCGCTGGGGGCGTGGCACCAAGCTGACGCTGGCGCTGTTCCTGCTGGGCGCCTGCACCGCAGGCATGGCGTTCCTGCCCAGCTATGCCTCGGTGGGCAACAAGGCGATTGTCGCGCTGGTCATTTTGCGCATCGGCCAGGGTCTGGCGCTGGGGGGCAGCTGGGATGGCCTGCCGTCGCTGCTGGCCATGAGCGCGCCCCCGGCGCGGCGCGGCTGGTTTGCCATGATCGGGCAGCTGGGTGCGCCGCTGGGTTTCATTCTGGCGGCCAGCCTGTTCGCCTACCTGTACAGCAGCCTCAGCGTGGCGGAATTCCTGGACTGGGGGTGGCGCTACCCCTTCTTCGTCGCCTTTGCCATCAATGTGGTGGCCCTTTTTGCCCGTTTGCGCCTGGTAGTGGGCCAATCGTATGCCGAGCTGTTGCAGCAACGCGAGCTGCAACCGGTGAGCGTGACCCAGGTGATGCGCGACGAAGGGGGCAATGTGTTGCTGGGTGCCTTTGCCGCACTGGCCAGCTTTGCGCTGTTTCACCTGGCGACGGTGTTTCCGCTGTCCTGGATCGCGATGTATTCCGAGCAGTCCATCCCCGAAGTGCTGGGGGTGCAGATGGTGGGCGCCGTTCTGGCCGCTGGCGCCATCCTGCTGTCCGGGTGGCTGGCCGACCGGGTGGGGCGGCGCAACCTGCTCGGGGCCATGGCCGTGTTGATCGGGCTGTTCAGCTTTACGACGCCCTGGCTGCTGGGCGCCGGGCCGGTGGGCAACAACGCGTTCCTGCTGGTGGGGTTTGTGCTGCTGGGCCTGTCGTATGGGCAGGCGTCGGGCACCGTGACGGCCAATTTCTCTGCGCAATACCGGTACACCGGGGCGGCGCTGTCGGCCGACCTGGCGTGGCTGCTGGGGGCGGGGTTTGCGCCCTTGGCGGTGTTGGCGTTGTCGGCCAGGTTTGGCCTGGGCGCCGTGTCGCTGTACCTGCTGTCGGGTGCGGTGTGCACCTTGGCGGCGTTGCGCATCAACCGGCTCATCGAGCGCAAGGAGTGATCTGTCCGCCGGTGTGACCCCGCCGGGTGCTCACAGGGGTCGTTCTTACCTGGCGTAGGGGTCGGCAAACCCCAGCTCCTGCAGGATGGCGGTTTCGTAGGCCTCCATCTCGTCGGCATCGGCGGCGCTGGTTTCATGGTCCCAGCCTTGGGCGTGCAGCGCGCCGTGCACCAGCAGGTGGGCGTAGTGCTCTTGCAGGCTTTTGTTCTGCTCTTGCGCCTCGCGCTCGACCACGGGGGCGCACAGCACCAGGTCGGCGGTCACGACGGGCTCCTGCGTGTAATCGAAGGTGAGCACGTTGGTGGCGTAGTCTTTCTGGCGAAAGTCGCGGTTGAGCTGCTGGCCTTCGTCGGCGCCGACGATGCGCACGGTGATCTCGGCGTCGGTGGCCAGCGCGTGGCGAATCCAGCGCGTGACCTTGTGGCGCGCCAGCACGGCGCGGTGGGCGGCGGCGCCGTCAAAACGGCCGAACTGCAGCGACAGGGAGAGTTGGTTCAAGCGCATTTGTGCCTGTAGTCTTTATGAATCAATCGCTTTTAGCTATTTAAATAATAGCAATCAGGGGGTGCGGGCGCGCGCGACCGGCGCGCGGCGTGGCGCATCGTAGGCGTCCACGATGCGCGCCACCAGGGGGTGGCGCACCACATCGGCGCTGGTGAAGCGCGTCACGGCGATGCCCTTGACGCGCTTCAAGACGCGTTCGGCGTCGATCAGGCCGCTCAGGGAGCCCTTGGGCAAATCGATCTGGCTCACATCGCCCGTGACCACCGCCTTGGCGCCAAAGCCGATGCGGGTAAGGAACATCTTCATCTGCTCGGGCGTGGTGTTCTGGGCTTCGTCGAGGATCACGAAGGCGTTGTTCAGCGTGCGCCCGCGCATGAAGGCCAGCGGGGCGATTTCGATGGCGTTGCGCTCGAAGGCCTTTTGCACCTTGTCGTAGCCCATCAGCTCATAGAGCGCGTCGTACAGCGGGCGCAGATACGGGTCCACCTTTTGCGCCAGGTCGCCCGGCAGAAAGCCCAGGCGCTCGCCAGCCTCCACGGCGGGGCGGGTCAGCACGATGCGCTGCACGGCGCTGCGCTCGAGCGCATCCACGGCGCAGGCCACCGCCAGGTAGGTTTTGCCCGTACCGGCGGGGCCGATACCGAAGGTGATGTCGTGCGTGGCGATGTTTTCGAGGTACAGGTTCTGCGTGGGCGTGCGCCCGCGCAGGTCGGCCCGGCGGGTGTTGAGCACGATGGCGCCCTCGGGCGCCTCCACCAGGGCTGCGTCACCGGCCAGCATGAGCTGCAGGTAGTCTTCGGTGATGGGGCGCTCGGCCATCTCGTACAGGGCCTGCAGCAACTCCATGGCCTGCGTGGCCTTGGCCTTGGGGCCGTCGATCTTGAACTGCTCGTGCCGGTGCGCAATGCTGACCTGCAGGGCCACCTCGATGGTGCGCAGGTGCACGTCGGCCGGGCCGCACAGGTGTGTGAGCCGCGTGTTGTTGTGGGGAGTGAAGGTGTGGCGCAGGATCACGCGGATAATTC
>DAOPUP010000048.1:0-10424 GCA_035350655.1 Acidovorax sp.
GACGAAAAGGCCGAGGGCCTGAAGGCCTGGGGCTGGGTCAGCTATGTGCTGCACCTGATCGTGGCCGTGGGCGCGGTCATTCCGGGCGCGCAGCCGGGCGCGGCCCTGCTCGTCATTGCGCTGGTCATCGACCTGGTCAAGCAAGGCGAGAGCGCGGGCACCTGGCAGGCCAGCCACTTTGCGTGGCGCATCCGCACGCTGCTGTGGGCGGGGGTGCTGTACATCGTCACGGCACCGCTGTGGCTGCTGTTCTTCTTTCCCGGCTGGGTGGCCTGGGGGCTGATCTCGATCTGGTTCCTGTACCGGATCGTGCGCGGCATGGTGGCCATGAACAAGAGCCAGGCCATCGATGCCTGAGCAGCAAACGCTGCCCACCATCAACCTGGCGCTGCAGGGCGGCGGCTCGCATGGCGCCCTGACCTGGGGCGTACTGGATGCGCTGCTGGAAGATGGGCGCCTGTGGGTCGATGGCATCAGCGGCACCAGCGCCGGAGCCATGAACGCTGTGGCGGTGGCACACGGTTTCGCCCAGGCAGCGCAGCAGTACAAGGATCCCAATGAGGCCCAGGCAGCCGGTTGCGAGCTGGCCCGGGTCGCGCTGACGCGGCTGTGGGAGGGCGTGGGGACGCTGGGCAGCCTGGTATGGGGTACGCCGCTGGCAGCCGCTACGCCCATGCTGGGCATGATGAACCGATGGTTCTCTCCCTACCAGACGAATCCGCTTGACATCAACCCGCTGCGCCGGTTGCTGGAGCGTGAAGTGGATTTCGACCTGCTGTGCGCCGCCAAGGGCGCCTCGGGCCCCAAAGTCTTTGTGTGTGCCACCAATGTGCGCACCGGGCGCGGCGAAATCTTCTCGGGCGCAAGACTCAGTGCCGATGCGGTGATGGCGTCGGCCTGCCTGCCGCTGTTCTTCAAGGCCGTGGAGATCGAGGGGGAGCATTATTGGGATGGCGGCTTTTCCGGCAATCCTGCGCTCCATCCGCTGATCTACCAGACCGAGACCTCCGACATCCTGCTGGTGCAGATCAACCCGACCGAGCACCATGCGCTGCCAGATACCGCCCCCGAAATCATCGAGCGCATGAACGAGGTCACCTTCAATGCCAGTCTGCTGGCCGAATTGCGTGCCATCGAGTTCGTGCGCCGCCTGCTGGCCGAGGGCAAGCTGGATGCGCGCCGCTACAAGAATGTGCGCATGCACCACATTGACGGCGGTGCGCTTCTGGCCCCTTTGGGCGCAGACAGCAAAGTGCGTGCGGACATGGTCTTTGTGCGCAAACTGTTCGAGCTGGGCCGCACGGCGGGCCAGAACTGGCTGATGGCGCACCACCGGGACGTAGGCGTGCGCCCCTCCTTCAACATCGCCGACAATGTGTAACTCCAACGGTTCCCCTGGACGTTGAGCAAGCTCTTTTTTCACCATGCACGATCCGAACTGCCTTTTCTGCAAAATCATCGCAGGCCAGATTCCTTCGAAAAAAGTCTATGAAGACGAGGAAATTTTCGCCTTCCATGACATCCACCCCTGGGCCCCCGTGCATTTTCTGATGGTGCCCAAGCAGCACATTCCTTCCATGGCCCAGGTGACGCCCGAGCACGCAGGCGTTCTGGGGCGCATGCTGGCCCTGGCGCCGCGCCTGGCGCTCGAGCAGGGATGCAACCCCTATCCCGATGGTGGTTTCCGCATGGTGGTGAACACGGGGCTTGAAGGCGGGCAGGAGATTCACCATCTGCATGTGCATGTGATCGGCGGTCCCCGGCCCTGGCTCAAGGGCTGAGTGCCCAGCTCCCAAGGGGCGGAGCAGGGGCTTTGAACTCCTGTCACAGCCCCCGTCTAAAATGATTCCAATTCGTTAGGAGATATTCCATGGGTTCTTTTTCCATCTGGCACTGGCTGATCGTGCTGCTGATTGTTGTGATGGTGTTTGGCACCAAGAAACTCAAGAACATGGGTTCTGACCTGGGTGGGGCCGTCAAGGGCTTCAAGGACGGCATGAAGGACGGCTCCGCGCCGGACGCCAGCGCGGCGACCCCGCCTGCTGGTCAGGTGGCCAACCAGGCTGCCGCCGACAAGACCACCATCGATGTTGAAGCCAAGCAAAAGAGCTGAGCCCGGGCGCTGGCGCTTCCATGATTGATATTGGCCTGTCCAAGATGGCGCTGATCGGCGCGGTGGCACTCATTGTCATCGGGCCCGAAAAGCTGCCCCGTGTTGCGCGCACCGTCGGCGCCTTGTTGGGCAAGGCGCAGCGCTATGTGGCGGATGTGAAGTCCGAAGTGAACCGGTCCATGGAGCTCGATGAGCTCAAAAAGATGAAGGACACGGTCGAAAACGCGGCCCGTGATGTCGAGCAATCCCTGCAGACCAGCGCCAGCGAATTCGAGAAGGACATGGCGCAGGCCGCCGGCACGGACAGCGCCGAGCTGTTCGATGCGTCCGCGGTGGTGCCGGCCTACAGGCATCCGGGCAAGAACTGGCGCCTGAAAAAGGGCGCCATGCCCCAGTGGTACAAGGCGCGCAGCGGCGTGCGTACCAAGGCCCTGTCGGGCGCGGCGCGCGTGGCGCGCTACCGGCCACAGAAATTCCATTGATGCTGCGCCCTGCAGCGCAGCGGGGGCGTTGCTGACGCCCGCGAAACTCCAACATGTCCGAAACCCCCTCCCAAAACGACGAACTGGCCGGCACCGAGCAGCCGTTTGTGCAGCACCTCATGGAGCTGCGCGACCGCCTGGTCAAGGCCATGATCGCCATCGGTGTGGCGGCTGCGCTGCTGTTTTTCTTTCCCGGCCCTGGTGCGCTCTACGATTTTCTGGCGGCGCCACTGGTGGCGCATCTGCCCAAGGGCGCCACGCTGATCGCCACTTCGGTGATCTCTCCCTTCATGGTGCCGCTCAAGATCTTGCTCATGTCGGCTTTTTTGCTGGCCTTGCCGGTTGTGCTGTGGCAACTGTGGGCGTTTGTGGCGCCCGGGCTTTATTCGCACGAGAAAAAACTGGTGCTGCCCCTGGTCGTTTCAAGCACTGTGCTGTTCTTCATCGGGGTGGCGTTTTGCTACTTTTTCGTGTTTGGACAGGTGTTCAGTTTCATCCAGGGCTTTGCCCCCAAGAGCATCACGGCGGCGCCTGACATCGAGGCCTATCTCAGCTTCGTGCTGACCATGTTCTTGGCGTTTGGCATGGCATTCGAGGTGCCGATTGCGGTGGTGGTTTTGGCCCGCATGAACATCGTGAGCGTGGAAAAGCTCAAGAATTTCCGGGGCTATTTCATCGTCATTGCGTTCATCATCGCGGCCGTGGTCACGCCTCCCGATGTGGTGTCGCAGCTGGCATTGGCCATCCCGATGTGTCTGCTTTACGAAGTAGGTATCTGGGCGGCCCAGATCTTCATCAAACATACCAAGGCGCCCGAGGATACCGAAGAGGCTGCTTCCTCCTCCTCATCCTCCTGATTCGGGATAGTGCCGGGCGCTGGCATGAAAGAAAAATAGCCTCCAGTGTTTATTAAGCGCTGGAGGCTATTTTTTCAGGAGCATTGCAGGGCGGCGTGGCCGCCCAAACGTTCAAGTCGTCATCACTGCGTCAGCGCTTGGCGCCACGCTGCGGCCTGGGACGAACGCCCGGGGTGACCTTCAGTTCCACCATGGCATCGCCGCGCTGCACGGCAAAGGGCGTGGCGGTGCCGGGCTTGAGGGCCGCCACGGCCGTCAGCAATTCGGAGACGTTCACCACGGCCTTGCCGTCGACACGCACGATCACGTCGCCAGGCCGCATGCCGGCCTGCGCGGCCGGGCCATCCTGCAGCACGCCGGTGATGATCACGCCCTCGGTGGCTTTCACGCCAAAAGTTTCGGCCAGCTCGGGCGAGAGTTCATTGGGCTCCACACCAATCCAGCCGCGCGTGACCTGGCCGTCCTTCACGATGCCGTCGAGTACCAGCCGGGCGGTGGACACAGGAATGGCAAAGCCGATCCCCATGCTGCCGCCAGAGCGCGAGTAGATGGCCGTGTTGATGCCCAGCAGGTTGCCGTTCACGTCCACCAATGCGCCCCCCGAGTTGCCAGGATTGATGGCGGCGTCGGTCTGGATGAAGTTCTCGAAGGTGTTGATCCCGAGCTGGCTGCGCCCCAGTGCACTGATGATGCCGCTGGTCACTGTCTGGCCCACGCCAAAGGGGTTGCCGATGGCCAGTACCCGGTCACCCACGGCGGCCTGGTCGGAGTTGCCCAGCACGATGACGGGCAGCTTGTCGAGTTCGACCTTGAGGATGGCCAGGTCGGTGTCGGGGTCGGTGCCGATCACGGTGGCGCGGGCCCGTCGGCTGTCGGTGAGCGTGACCTCGATTTCATCGGCACCTTCGACCACATGGTTGTTGGTGAGGATGTAGCCATCGGGGCTGATGATCACGCCGCTGCCCAATCCGGCCTGGGCCTGACTGCCCTGGTCGCCAAAAAAGAACTGGAACCACGGATCGTTGCTGCGCGGGTTACGCACTTCCTTGCTCGTGTTGATGCTGACCACGGCAGGCGCGGCCTTGCGGGCGGCGCTGCTCAGGCTTCCCGCTTCTGGTTGCGTCGAGTTGGTGGCGGGCGCCTCGATCAGCGCAATGCCCGCGCCGGAGCGCAGGGCGCCGCGCCGGATCCAGTCGGGCTGCAGCGTGGCAACAACGAAATAGGCCGCAACAAGCACGGTGACGGACTGGGAAAACAGCAGCCAGAAGCGTTTCATGGGAAGGGAAGGGTTGGCTAATAAAAAGGCAGCACACCGCGCTGGGCGTGGCGCCATTGCAGGCGGGTGCCATTGTCCCCCAAGCCCGCCACAGATGGGGCCACCGCCACGCGCGACAATAGGCGCATGCGTATTTCCCGCCAACAACTGCAGCAGGCTTTTGATGCACTGCTGCAACCCGAGCGTTTCAAGGACTACGGCCCCAATGGCCTGCAGGTCGAAGGCAAGCCCGACATCGCCTGTATCGTGAGCGGCGTGACGGCCAGCCGGGCGCTGATCGAGGCCGCCATTGCCCGCCGGGCCGACGCGATTTTTGTGCACCACGGCCTGTTCTGGCGTGGTCAGGATGGCCGCATCACCGGCTGGATGCGCGAGCGCTTGCGGCTGCTGCTGGCGCACGACATCAACCTGTGGGCCTACCATCTGCCGCTCGATGCCCACCCCGAGGTGGGCAACAACGCGCAGTTGGGGCGGGTGCTGGGCTGGACAGCCGATCAGCGCTTTGGCGAACAGGAACTGGGCTTTGCCGGGCCAGCAGAGTTCGAGGGCGCGCAGGCTCTGGCCGATCATGTGGCCCAGCGCCTGGGCCGGGCGGTAACGCTGGTGCAGCCCGTGGCGCGGCGCATCCAGCGCGTGGCCTGGTGCACGGGCGGGGCTCAGGGCTATTTCGAATCGGCCATTGCCGCAGGGGCCGATGCCTTCATTACCGGTGAAATCTCGGAGCCACAGGCCCATCTGGCGCGGGAAATGGGCGTGGCCTTCATTGCCGCCGGCCACCATGCCACCGAGCGCTATGGCGCCCCTGCCGCTGCGGGGCGGGTGGCGCAGCAGCTTGGGTTGGAGCACCATTTCATCGAGATCGGCAACCCGGCATGAGCAGTGCGTGTTCTCTGGTGCACCGTTGATTTGCTATTTATTTTGTAGCTAATAGTGCAATTGCAATAAGCACTATTGGCCGATTGGACCAATATTCATCATGCAAGCCATTGCCATCACGCAAGGTGACCCGGCCGGTATCGGCCCCGAGATCGTGGCCAAGGCCTTTCGCGACGCTCCCGACGTTCTGCGCGGCTGCTTTGCGGTGGGCGAGCTGGTGACCCTGCGCCGTGCCGCGCAGTGCATCGTGCGCCCGGGCATGCCACAGTTGCCGGTGGCGTTGATCGCTTCGCCCGATGAGGCTTGGCAGGTGCCACCGCGCTGCCTGCCGGTGCTGCAGTTGCCGGGCTTGCCCGGCCCCTTGCCGTGGGGCCAGGTGAGTGCAGCAGCCGGCCGTGCCGCGGCCGATTGCGTGGTGTGGGCAGCGCGTGCCGCATTGCATGGCGAGATCGCGGCCCTGGTCACCGCACCGCTGCACAAGGAGGCGCTGTCTGCCGCCGGGCTGGCTTTTCCGGGGCATACTGAGCTGCTCCAGGCCGAGGCCGCCGCCCATCGGGGTGTGCCGCTGGCGGCCATGCCGGTGCGCATGATGCTGGCCAGTGACGAACTGCGCACGGTGCTGGTCAGCATTCACCTGTCGCTGCGCAACGCCATTGCCGCAGTGACCCGCGACAATGTCCTGCAGACGCTGCAGATCACCCACGCGGCACTGCTGCGGAGCCTGGGGCGCGTGCCCCGCATCGCGGTGGCGGGACTCAACCCGCACGGCGGAGAAGGGGGTTTGTTCGGACGTGAGGAGATCGACAGCATTGCTCCTGCGATTGCCGAAGCGCGTGTGCTGGGGCTGGATGTGCACGGCCCGTTTGCGCCCGATACGGTGTTCATGCGCGCCCGCCATACGCCGCAGCGTGCGGGGGAGTTCGACGTGGTGCTGGCCATGTACCACGACCAGGGCTTGATTCCCGTGAAATACCTGGGCGTTGACAAGGGGGTGAACGTGACGCTGGGCCTGCCACTGGTGCGCACCAGCCCCGACCACGGCACCGCTTTTGACATTGCCGGTCAGGGCGTGGCCGACGCGGCCAGTTTGGTGGAGGCTGTGCGCGTGGCACGCCAGATGGCCTGATAAATAAAAAACGCCCTCTGCAGGGGCAGAGGGCGCAGGCACGGGTGAGTCGGCATTGCTGCCGCGCGCCGGTTGGCGGTTAGCGCTTGAGGCTGTCGCGGATCTCGCGCAGCAGCACGATGTCCTCGGCCGGTGCAGCGGGCGCCTCTGGTGCTGCGGGTGCTTCGCGCTTGAGGCGGTTGATCTGTTTGACCATCATGAAAATGATGAATGCGAGGATCAGGAAATTCACCGCCACGGTAATAAAGCTGCCGTAGGCGAATACGGGCACGCCGGCCTTTTTGATCGCATCCAATGTTTGTGCCGTGCCCGCAGGCACGGTGCCCAGCGCGATGAACATGTTGGAAAAATCCAGCTTGCCGAATACCAGTCCCACCACAGGCAAGATGAGGTCGGAAACCACTGAGTCGACAATCTTGCCAAAAGCGCCACCGATGATGACGCCCACTGCGAGGTCAATCACATTGCCTTTGATTGCAAATTCGCGGAATTCTTGCACCACGCTCATAGGTTATTTCTCAATTAGTTGCGGATGCGCAAGTATTGCCAAGTTCTCGGGCCTGTCAAGGCGCGCCTGCGCATTGAACGGCGCGTTTTCACTCCGCTACAATTCGCAGTTGACCCCAATCTAGCGATGTTCATCGAGGATCCCCATGAGTGACACTCCAATCGACTCCAGCAAGCGGACGTGGATCATCACGTCTGCCTGCGCTGGTGCGGTAGGCGGCGTGGCAGCTGCCGTACCTTTCGTGAGTTCTTTTCAGCCCTCCGAGCGAGCCAAGGCTGCAGGTGCCGCCGTCGAGGTGGATATCTCTGCCCTCAAGCCCGGAGAAAAAATCACCGTGGAGTGGCGCGGTAAACCGGTGTGGATTCTGAAGCGCACCCCCGCGCAGCTGGAGTCCCTGGCGCAGACCGAGCCTCAGCTGGCCGATCCCAAATCGGATCGCAAGGCCTACCCGACCCCCGAGTACGCCAAGAACCAGCACCGTTCGATCAAACCCGAAGTGTTTGTCGGTGTGGGCATTTGTACTCACCTGGGCTGCTCGCCTGGCGACAAGTTTCAGACCGGTCCCCAGCCGTCCCTGCCCGATGACTGGCATGGCGGCTTCCTTTGCGCCTGCCATGGCTCCACATTCGATGTGGCCGGACGGGTCTTCAAGAACAAGCCTGCACCTGACAATCTCGAGGTGCCGCCGCACATGTATCTCTCCGATACGCGTCTGATCATCGGCGAAGACAAGAAGGCCTGAAGGAGCACTACATGGCCCACGAATTCAAAGAAATCTCTCCCAATGCCTCGGCTGGTGCCAAGGTCACGAACTGGTTCGAAAACCGTTTTCCTACGGCGTTCGATGCCTACCGCGTGCACATGTCCGAGTACTACGCACCGAAGAACTTCAACTTCTGGTACGTCTTTGGCTCGCTGGCACTGGTGGTGCTGGTGATCCAGATTGTCACCGGCATTTTCCTGGTGATGCACTACAAGCCGGATGCAGCGCTGGCGTTTGCCTCGGTCGAGTACATCATGCGCGATGTGCCTTGGGGCTGGCTGATTCGTTACATGCACTCCACGGGGGCGTCGGCCTTCTTCGTTGTGGTGTATCTGCACATGTTCCGTGGTCTGATTTACGGCAGCTACCGCAAGCCGCGTGAGTTGGTCTGGATTTTCGGCTGTGCGATTTTCCTGGCGCTCATGGCCGAAGCCTTCATGGGCTACCTGCTGCCCTGGGGCCAGATGTCCTACTGGGGTGCCCAGGTGATCGTGAACCTGTTTGCCGCCATTCCCTTCGTCGGCCCTGACCTGGCGCTGTTGATTCGTGGCGACTTCGTGGTGGGCGATGCCACGCTGAACCGCTTTTTCAGCTTCCACGTGATCGCTGTGCCGCTGGTGTTGCTGGGTCTGGTGGTGGCCCACTTGCTGGCGCTGCATGACGTGGGTTCGAACAACCCCGACGGGGTGGAAATCAAGGCGCCCAGCGCGCCCAAGGATGCCAAGGGTAAGCCGCTCGACGGGGTGCCATTCCATCCCTACTACACCGTGCACGACATCTTTGCGCTGAGCATGTTCCTCATGGCTTTCACGGCGGTAGTGTTCTTTGCGCCGGAGTTCGGTGGCTATTTCCTGGAGTACAACAACTTCATCCCGGCCGACCCGCTGGTGACGCCGCTGCACATTGCGCCCGTCTGGTACTTCACGCCGTTCTACTCGATGCTGCGTGCCATCACCAGCGAGATGATGTACGCGCTGATCGCCTGTGTGCTTTTGGGTGCCCTCCTCGGTGTGGTCAAGGCCCGTCTGCCAGGTTTCCTCAAGGGCGGCATTGTCATTGCAGCAGCGGTGGCGGTCTTGCTCATGCTGTCGATCGATGCCAAGTTCTGGGGTGTGGTAGTGATGGGTGGTGCCGTGATCATCCTGTTCTTCCTGCCTTGGCTTGACAACTGTGCCGTGAAGTCGATCCGCTATCGCCCCAGCTGGCACAAGTACCTCTATGGCATCTTTGTGATCAACTTCCTGATTCTGGGTTACCTGGGTGTGCAGCCGCCGTCCCCTGTGGGTGAGCGCGTTTCGCAGGTCGGTACCTTGTTCTATTTCGGTTTCTTCCTGCTGATGCCATGGTGGAGCCGTCTGGGTGCCACCAAGCCAGTGCCTGACCGTGTCAACTTCACTGCGCATTGAGCCCTGGAGATAACAACAATGAAGAAACTCATCCTCACCTTGGTTGCCGCGCTGGGCCTGGCGGCTGGTGCTGTGCATGCCGCCGGTGGCAACACCATTGCCTGGGACAAGGCTCCCAACAAGACCAACGACCTGGCCTCGCTGCAGAACGGTGCCAAGGTGTTCGTGAACTACTGTCTGAGCTGCCATTCGGCCGCTTTCATGCGGTTCAACCGCTTGCGTGACATCGGCCTGACCGATCAGCAGATCAAAGACAACCTTTTGTTCACCACCGAGAAGGTCGGTGAAACCATGAAGGCATCCATTGATCCCAAGCAAGCCAAGGAATGGTTCGGTGCCAATCCGCCCGACCTGACCGTGATTGCGCGCTCGCGTGCAGGCCACGGTGGTACAGGTGCCGACTATCTTTACACCTTCCTGCGCACGTTCTACCGTGACGAGGCCAAGGCCACGGGTTGGAATAATCTGCTTTTCCAGAACGTGGGCATGCCCCATGTACTGTGGGAGCTGCAAGGCGATCGCCGTCCAGTTTTTGAAGAGCACGAGAGCCACGGGCAAAAGACCCAGGTTTTCAAGGGTTGGCAGCAGGTCAGCCCCGGTACCATGACGCCGTTGCAGTTCGATCAGACCATTGGCGACCTGGTGAATTATCTGCAGTGGATGGGCGAGCCGGCACAGAACACCCGCGTGCGGGTAGGTGTGTGGGTGCTGATTTTCCTGGGCTTCTTCACGGTCATTGCCTGGAGGCTGAATGCAGCCTTCTGGAAAGACGTCAAGTAAGCCTTTGAGCCGCTGACAACGCGTCTGCTGGCGCGTTGGAACTTTACAGAGTGGGCGCTTTTGAGCGTCCCACTCTTTTGATTTTTAGGAGCCTCTCACCATGATGGTGCTTTACTCGGGTACAACCTGTCCCTTCTCCCACCGCTGCCGCTTCGTCCTGTTTGAAAAGGGCATGGACTTTGAAATCCGCGATGTGGACCTGTACAACAAGCCCGAAGACATCAGCGTGATGAACCC
>DAOPUP010000049.1:0-10422 GCA_035350655.1 Acidovorax sp.
CTTCTTGGCCAGGCGGGTGAGGGCCGCGTTGGTCTTGGCCATCTGCATGAGCGAGAGCAGGCCTTCCTGCATGCGGGCGCCGCCGGTGGCGGTGAAGCAGAGAAACGGCACCTTTTGCTCGATGGCGGTTTCCACGCCGCGCACAAAGCGCTCACCCACCACCGAGCCCATGGAGCCGCCCATGAAGTCGAACTCGAAGCAGGCGGCCACCAGGTTGATGCTCTTGACCGCGCCGCCCATGACGATGAGGGCGTCGGTCTCTCCGGTGTTTTCCAGCGCTTCTTTCAGGCGCTCGGGGTATTTGCGGCTGTCTTTGAACTTGAGGGCATCGACCGGCAGCACTTCCTGGCCGATCTCGTAGCGGCCTTCGGGGTCGAGGAAGGCGTTCAGCCGGGCCCGCGCACCGATGCGGTGGTGGTGGCTGCAGTGGGGGCAGACGTTCTGGTTGTGCTCCAGGTCGGCCTTGTAGAGCACGGTTTCGCAGCTCGGGCACTTGATCCAGAGCCCTTCGGGCACCTGGCGGCGCTCGGTGGGGTCGGTTTGCTGGATTTTGGCGGGCAGAAGTTTTTCGAGCCAGGACATGGTGTTTTCCTCTTCATTGGCACGGCGTGCGGCGCAGCCGGTGGGCGTTCGCAGGGCAAGCCGGGTGTGAATCTGTGGGTGCGCCCTGCAGGGCGCGCCGGGCTGCATTATGCGTCGAGCGCCTTGCGCACGCCGCGCAGGAAGTCGACGGTGATGGGCACTACCTTTTCGTGGGGCTGGTCATCGATCAGCTGGATGATGCGGCTGCCGATCACCACGGCGTCGGCCACTTTGCCAATCGCCTGGGCCGTGGCCGCATCGCGGATGCCAAAGCCCACGCCTACCGGAATGTGCACATGCTCGCGGATGCGGGGCAGCATCTGCTCCACCGCCGCGGTGTCGAGTGCGCCCGAACCGGTCACGCCCTTGAGCGAGACGTAGTACACATAACCGCTGGCCACCCGTGCCACCTGGGCCATGCGCTCGGGGGTCGAGGTCGGAGCCAGCAGGAAGATGAGGTCCATGCCGTGCGCGCGCAGGCTGGCAGCAAAGGCCTCGCATTCCTCGGGCGGGTAGTCCACGATGAGCACGCCATCCACGCCGGCCTCTGCGGCATCGCGCACGAAGGCGCTCTCTGCGGCGCCCTGGCTGTTGCCCTTACTATGGATCTGGTCGTAGCGTTCCACCGGGTTGGCGTAGCCCATCAGCACCACCGGCGTGGTGTTGTTGCGCTTGCGAAATTCACGCACCTGCTGCAGCACCTGGACCATACCCACACCCAGGCCCAGGGCCTTTTCGCCGGCCTTCTGGATGACGGGACCGTCGGCCATGGGGTCGGAGAACGGCACGCCCAGCTCGATCACGTCGGCGCCGGCCTCGACCATGCCGTGCATGAGGGCAGGCGTGATGTCGGCAAACGGGAAGCCGGCCGTGACGTAAGGAATGAGGGCCTTGCGGCCCTGTGCCTGGAGGGCGGAGAACGTGGCTTCGATGCGGCTCATTTGATGACCTTGACGGGTTGTTCGCCGCCCTTGACGGACTGCCCCTGGCAGCTGGGGCGGCAGTAGAAATCGGCGCCGCTGAGGTCGGCCACGGTGCCGATGTCCTTGTCGCCGCGGCCCGAGAGGTTGACCAGAATCGACTGGTCGGGGCGCATGGTCTTGGCCAGCTTCATGGCATAGGCGACGGCGTGGCTCGATTCCAGCGCGGGGATGATGCCTTCGGTGCGGCACAGGTAGTGGAAGGCGGCCAGCGCTTCCTGGTCGGTGATGCCGACATATTCGGCCCGGCCGATTTCCTGCAGCCAGGCGTGCTCGGGGCCCACGCCGGGGTAGTCCAGGCCCGCGCTGATGCTGTGGGTTTCGGTGATCTGGCCATTGGCATCCTGCAAGATGAAGGTGCGGTTGCCGTGCAGCACGCCCGCGCTGCCCTTTTGCAGCGATGCCGAGTGCCTGCCCGATTCCAGCCCCTCGCCCGCCGCCTCCACGCCAATCAGGCGGGTTTTCTCGAACGGAATGTAGGGGTAGAAGATGCCCATGGCATTGCTGCCGCCCCCCACGCAGGCCACCACGACATCGGGCTGCTCGCTGGTGGCATGCTGGGCCGCCAGCATTTCGGGCATCTGCGCTATGCATTCCTTGCCGATCACGCTCTGGAAGTCGCGCACCATCATGGGGTAGGGGTGGGGGCCGGCCACCGTGCCGATGATGTAGAAGGTGTTGTCCACGTTGGCCACCCAGTCGCGCATGGCTTCGTTGAGCGCGTCTTTCAGCGTCTTGCTGCCCGACTCGACGGGCACTACGGTGGCACCCAGCAGCTTCATGCGGTACACATTGGGGCTTTGGCGCTTGACGTCTTCCGCGCCCATGTAGACCACGCATTCGAGGCCATAGCGCGCGCAGATGGTGGCCGTGGCCACGCCATGCTGGCCCGCGCCGGTCTCGGCAATCACGCGGGGCTTGCCCATGCGCTGGGCCAGCATGGCCTGGCCGATCACGTTGTTGATCTTGTGGGCGCCCGTGTGGTTGAGGTCTTCGCGCTTGAGGTAAATCTGCGCACCGCCCATCTCGCGGCTGGTGCGCGCTGCGTGGTACACCGGCGAGGGGCGGCCCACGAAGTGCTTGAGTTCGTAATGGAACTCGGCCAGGAATGCGGGGTCGTGCTGGTAGCGGGCATAGGCCTCGCGCAGTTCCTGGATGGCGTGGGTCAGGGTTTCGCTGACAAAGCTGCCACCGTAGGGGCCGAAATGGCCCGAAGGATCAGGTTGCTGGTAGGAATTCATGGGGATTTCTTGGCAAGTTGGGCATCGGCCGCACGCACGGCGGCCACGAAGCGATGGATCTTGTCGGCGTCCTTGATGCCCCGAAGTGGTTTGCCATCGGGGCCGTCGGCCTCGACGCCGGAGCTGACATCAACGGCCAGCGAGAGACCTCGCTGGCGCACTTGCACAATGCCATCGGTCACGTTTGCAGGCGTGAGTCCACCAGACAAAACGAGGTGAGAGGCTACGCTTGGTGGCAGGAGTGACCAATTGAATGCCTTGCCGCCGCCGCCATAGCCGTCGACATGGGCGTCGAGCAGGATGGCCTGGGCTTTCGAGTAATCATGCGCGTATTTTACGAGGTCGAACCGGGCGGCTCCGTCGCCCAGGGGAATGCGGGCTGCGCGCAGAAACGGCCGGGCGCCCCCCAGGGTTGCGGCCAGGCATTTGTCGGGGGACTCATCTCCATGAAACTGAATGGTAGCCCCCGCCAATAAATGGCTGGCAGCTATGATATTTGAAGTGGATTCGTTCACAAACAGCAGTACGGGCGTGACGAACGGTGGCAGGCGCGAGGCCAGCGCAGCGGCCCTTTGCACGGTGACGGCCCGGGGGCTTGGGGCATACAGCACGAAACCGATGGCGTCCACGCCGGCGGCAACAGCGGCGTCAACGTCCTGTTCGCGTGTCAGGCCGCAAATCTTGATGCGGGTGCGAAGGCAAGGGCTGTGGAGTGTTTTTTCAGGCGGCAGGCTGCTCATGGCAGCCAATCATACGCAGCCGTGCGGCTGGGCAGGCCCCAATGGGGTTCGTAGACCGGGCCTTGAAAATACAGGCCGTCGGGAGAAAAGGTAGGGGCTGCCACATCGCGGGAGCGCGCGGCCAGCACTTCGCTGATCCATTGCGGCGGTTTTTTCCCCTGGCCCACGGCAATCAGGCAGCCCATGATGTTGCGGATCATGTGGTGCAGGAAGGCATTGGCCTCGAACTCAAAGCGCCAGTAGCAGGGCGCAAAGCCCTCCGAGGGCTCTGCGCCGGTGGCTGGCGTGCGGGTGATGGCTATGCGTTGCAGGGTTTTGACAGGCGATTTGGCCTGGCAAGCCGATGCCCGAAACGAGGTGAAATCATGCTCACCCAGCAGAATTTGTGCTGCCTGCTGCATGGCCGCGTGATCAAGGGGGTAAAAAACCCAGCCCACGCGGCCCGCATCGACGCTGGGGCGCACGGGCGACTGCAGCAGCACATAGGCATAGCGCCGCGCAATGGCGCTGGCACGCGCATGAAAGCCATCGGGCACGGGCTGGGCCCATTGCACCGCAATATCCGCGGGTAAAAAGGTGTTGGTGCCCCGCACCCAGGAGGCCGCCGGGCGATGCAGGGGGGTGTCGAAGTGCACCACCTGCATGAGGCCATGCACCCCCGCATCGGTGCGGCCCGCGCACAGGGTGCTGACCCGGTGCGTGGCAAAGCGGCCCAAGGCCGCTTCGAGATGGTCCTGGATCGTGTTGCCCGTCAGCTGGCTTTGCCAGCCGCTGTAACGCTGGCCGTTGTAGCCCACCCCCATGGCCACTCGGCGGAGCGGGCCTGGGGTGCTGTGCTGTGCAGCGGCAGGTTCGACCGGGCGCATCAGCCCAGGTCGGCCAGCAGTCGCTCGGCGCGGGCCTTGAGCACGCCCGACGACTCGGCGATCACCTCTTCCATCAGCGTACGGGCGCCGTCGGTGTCGCCGATGGCATTGAACTCTTGCGCCAGTGCCAGCTTGGTGGCCAACGGGTCTTCGGCGGCGGCATCGACACCGTTGTCTGCTGTTGCGGGCGCTGTGGGTGCCGCGGGCGGCGGCATGTCCAGGTCCAGCGTCAGGTGGCTCACATCCAGCGCCATGGGGCCCGTGTCTGGTTCGTCGGTGTCTGTGCTCGCTGCCGCAGTGGTACTGCTGGTCAGGGGCATGACGCCGGACGGCAGCAGCGAAAGCTCGTCGGTGGTTGGAAAGTCCAGATCGGCCATCTCGGGCAATGTGATGGCCGGGGGCTGTGCTGCCACCGGCTCTTCGGTGGACGGCTCTGCGGGCAGGTCCAGTGGACCAAAAGCCGCCTCATCGACCGTGTCGGTGCGATCGTCCTCCACAGCCGCAGTTGCGGCAGCGGCTGCTGCGGCAAAACCACCGGGGGATACGGGGGCCTCGCTCAAGGCGTCTTCGGGCAACTCCAGATCCAGGTCCAGGTCAAAGTCCAGGTCGGGTGGCAGCGCGGTTGCTGCGGGGGCCGCCTCCATGGAGGCGCTTGCCAAGCTGGCAGGGTGCGTGGGCGATGCATCCTCATCGGTCACGTCTTGATGGCCACCGGGCTGGTACCGCGGGTTTTCCGGGTCCAGTTCACTGCCCAGCTCGGCCACGCGGGCCCAATCAGGGCCTTCGCCTTGAGTGAGTTGGAACACGTCGCCAGCCACCGCCTCCAGGGCCTTGCGGTCCTGTCGTTTGGCATAAATCTCAGCCAGCTTGACGTGAACCGAGACGCGGGCGGGGCTATGGCGCGTCGCTTCCTTCAGAATTTCTTCGGCCTGAAGATCGCGGCCGTACGCCAGGTACACATCGGCTTCGGCCACTGGATCTACATCACCACCCGCATCGAGCTGGCTGGGGGAGTAGGCCATGGATGAGCCGGAGCCCATCTCGCTGTTGGCCGTGTCCACGCTCTGACCACCGCTGGCGCCAAAGATGGAGTCGCCTTGCATGCGGCTCTCCAGGAACGAGCTGTCTACACCGGCATGGGCGCGGCGCCGTTGTATGGAGCGGTAAAGCCCCCATCCACCCAGGGCGATCACTGCGAGAAGCCCACCGGCTGGCAGCAGGGGGGCCTCCATCAGGTCCGACAGGAAGCCCGGTTCGCGGGGGGGCACTTGCACTGGTGCGGGCAAGGGCGTCGGTGCTGGCGCAGGGGGGGGCGCTGGCGCAGCGGTTGCCTCGGGCGCTACGGAATCGGATGCTGCAGCCTGCGCGGCCACAGGCGCGCTGGCCGCAGGAGCTGCCGTCACGGCCGCCGGTTCGGAGGACGCTGGCGAGGCCGGTGCCGCTGGCAGGGCGGGTGCCACTGCCGGTGCGGGCACGGATATCGCGCCGGGCGCGCTGGCGGCCGTGGCCGCAGGCGCACCGACCGGCACAGAGGCTGCACTGAGCTTGTTGAGTTCGTTGATGTTTTTGGAAAGTTCGGCCATCCGGGCCGACGCTTCGCTGGCTTGCTTGTCCTTGGCCAGCTGGTCCTCTGTCGCCTTCTGGCCCGTGATGGCGCCCTTGGACAGCGTCAGCTTGTCGGGTGCTGCGGTCGCGGGTTTTTTGTCCTCGATGCGGGCCTGCACCGCGCCACTGGCAGAGCGCTCAGCGGCTGCCACTTCGGTGGCGGGTGCCACCGCGGCGAGTTGGCGGCGAAACGCGTTGAAGTCGCGGCTTTGTGCCGTCAGAATCTGTCGGGCTTCGCCAGACGGCGTGGCCTGGGCGGCAGCCTCGTCAGGCATTTGCAGCACGGCACCCGCCTTGATGCGGTTGACGTTGCCCTGGATGAAGGCGTCTGGGTTGGTACGCATCAGCGCCACCAGCATCTGGTCCAGCGATACGCTGGCAGGGCGATAGGCATTGGCGAGGCGGCTGGCTGTGTCTCCCGCCTTCACGGTCACGCCGCTGGCAGGGGCTGCGCGTGGGCTGGAGGGTGCGTTTGCAGCAGGGGGCCGTGGGCTGGCTGGGGCGGAGCTGACGGGCGTGCGGGGGGCCGCAGGCGCTGCTGCGCGCGGCGTGACGGGGGCTGCCCCGCCTTGCGTCTGCGCCACGGGTGCCGAGATCTGCGGCGCGGCAGTCACAGTGGGCGCGGCGCGGCGGGTTCCGGGCGGATCGAACAGCATGGTGTAGCTGCGCACGATGTGCCCGCTGGACCAGGAGGCGTCGAGGACCAGGTCCACAAAGGGATCGTTGACGGGGCGGTCGCTGGACAGGCGCAGCACGGCACTGCCGTCGGCCCGGCGCTGCAATTGCATCCGCAGGTTGTTGATTGCCGGGGTCAATTCCATGCCCTGGGCACGAAAGACTTCGGACGAAGCGGTCGTGGCACGCAGGGTGTCGGCCTCTTCCGGTGTGATTTGGGGCAGGTCGATTTCGGCGCGCAGTGGTTCACCCAGCGCGGACTGCACCGTAATGCGCCCCAGAGCCAGAGCGCTGGCATCGTCCGTGTGCAAGCCGATCAATGCGACGGCCGCAGCCGCCAGGACGGAAAATTTCCAACGATGCATGTGTGCCATCAGGTGTGGTGGTTGTTCGGCTCGGTCGAGCAGCGTGGTTCTTCTTCTCATGGTCTGGTCCCCGCCCCGGCGCGTGAAAATATGTAAAAAGCACCATAGCATCAATGTTTTGCACTGACAAGCTGAGGTGGTGCCGAAGCTTTGAGCGGGGTGACAGGGCCCCCGCTGGGGGGCTGAAAATGTTGTCAATTGCCAACGTCGTGGCGTCTGGGGCTCTGTCGGCCGGGTAAAAAAAAGCGCCGCAGGCTGTGCGGCGCAGGCTTGGAGGGCCGGATGGGTCAGGCGGCCAGAAGAATGCGCAACATGCGGCGCAGCGGCTCGGCGGCACCCCACAGCAGCTGGTCGCCAATCACGAAGGCCGACAGGTACTCGGGCCCCATGTTGAGCTTGCGCACGCGGCCCACGCCCACTTGCAGGCCGCCGGTGATGGCGGCGGGGGTCAGTTCCTTGACCGTGATGGCGCGGTCGTTGGGCACCCACTTCACCCAGGGGTTGCCGCCCTGGATGATGGCTTCGATCTCGGCCAGGGGCAGGTCTTTCTTGAGCTTGAGCGTGAGCGCCAGGCTGTGGCAGCGCATCGCACCGATGCGCACGCACAGGCCATCGACCGGAATGGTGGCTTCGGTGCCCAGAATCTTGTTGACCTCGGCCTGGCCCTTCCACTCTTCCTTGGACTGGCCGTTGGGCAGTTGCACGTCGATCCAGGGGATCAGGCCACCGGCCAGCGGCGCACCAAAATATTCGGTGGGCACGTCGCTGCGGATGGTCTGGGCCACCTTGCGGTCGATGTCGAGGATGGCCGAGGCCGGCGTGGCCAGTTCGTCAGCGACGGCAGCATGCACCACCCCCATGCCCTTGAGCAGCTCGCGCATGTGGTTGGCGCCGCCACCCGAAGCCGCCTGGTACGTCATGGAGCTGACCCATTCGACCAGACCGGCCTTGAACAGCCCGCCCAGGCCCATCAGCAGGATGGAGTTGGTGCAGTTGCCGCCGATCCAGTTCTTGCCGCCCGCAGCCAGCGCCTTCTGGATCACGTTGTCGTTGACGGGGTCGAGCACGATGACGGCGTCCTGCTCCATGCGCAGCGACGAAGCGGCGTCAATCCAGTGGCCCTGCCAGCCGGCCGCGCGCAGCTTAGGGAACACTTCCTTGGTGTAGTCGCCGCCCTGGGCAGTGATGATGATGTCGCACTGTTGCAGCGCCGCGATGTCGTTGGCATCCTGCAGCGTGGTGTGCACCTTGGCCATTGCCGGGGCCTTGCCGCCCGCGTTGGAGGTGGAGAAGAAGATCGGTTCGATCAGGTCGAAGTCGCCCTCGGCCTGCATGCGGTCCATCAGAACCGAGCCCACCATGCCGCGCCAGCCCACGAGGCCGACCAGATTACCTACTTTGCTCATCGCGTTGCCCTTTCAATTTTGAAACAGTGCCCGACCAGACTGTTTGCCCCGGCTCGTCTGGCCAGGGAGGGCGCGCGACGATGCCGGAGCTGGATCAGCCCTTAATGGTCGTGGTTTTGGTGGTGATTGCGCGCACAGCCACACCGGCCAAGGTGGCGGATGCTGTGTTCGGAGCGAACGGGCGGGCGGCAAACATGGGTCGGCATTGTACTGGAAGGCGCTGCATGCGCCTTGTGGATCAGCCCAGCGCCTTTACCACCGCATCGCCCATTTGCGATGTGCCCACCTTGGTCGTGCCTTCGCTGTAGATGTCGGGTGTGCGCAGGCCCTGGGCCAGCACGCTTTGCACGGCGGCTTCGATGCGCTGGGCTGCGGCTTCCTGGTTCAGGCTGAAGCGCAGCATCATCGCGGCCGAGAGGATGGTGGCCAGGGGGTTGGCCACGCCCTTGCCGGCGATGTCGGGGGCGCTGCCGTGGCTGGGCTCGTAAAGGCCCTGGTTGCTGCTGTTCAGACTGGCCGAGGGCAGCATGCCGATCGAGCCGGTGAGCATGGAGGCTTCGTCCGACAAAATGTCGCCGAACATGTTGCCCGTGACCACCACGTCAAACGCCTTGGGCGCCTTCACGAGCTGCATGGCGGCGTTGTCCACATACATGTGCTGCAGCTCCACATCGGGGTACTGCTGGCCCACTTCGGTCATCACGTCCTTCCAGAACTGGAAGGTTTCGAGCACGTTGGCCTTGTCCACGCTGGTAACCTTCTTGTTGCGCTTGCGGGCGGCCTGGAAGGCGACATGGGCGATGCGCTCGATCTCTGGGCGGCTGTAGCGCATGGTGTCGAAGGCTTCTTCGGCGCCGGGGAAGTGGCCATCGGTGGCCACGCGGCGGCCGCGCGGCTGGCCAAAGTAGATGTCGCCGGTCAACTCGCGGATGATGAGGATATCCAGGCCCGCAATGAGTTCGGGCTTGAGGCTCGATGCGCCCACCAGCTGCTCGTAGCAGATGGCGGGGCGGAAATTGGCAAACAGGCCCAGGCTCTTGCGCAGGCCCAGGATGGCCTGCTCGGGGCGCAGAGGCCGGTCGAGCTTGTCGTACTTCCAGTCGCCCACGGCGCCGAACAGGATGGCGTCGGACTCCTTGGCGAGTTTGAGGGTCGATTCGGGCAGGGGATGGCCGTGGGCGTCGTAGGCGGCGCCGCCGACCAGAGCGGATTCCATCTCGAACTTCAGGTCGAGCGCCTTGAGTACCTTGACGGCCTCGGCGACGATTTCGGTGCCAATGCCATCACCCGGCAGAACTGCGATTTTCATTTGTTTGCTTCTATTTTTATAGCTATTAGCCCAATCAATAAAAGGGCTATATGCTGATTTGACTAATTTTTTCAGGACACCATGGAATGCGCCAGCCAGGGCTTGGTGGCCAGGCGCTGGGCTTCGTAGGCACGGATCTTGTCGGACTGGCGCAAGGTCAGGCCGATGTCGTCAAAGCCGTTGAGCAGGCAGTATTTGCGAAAGGCCTGCACCTCGAACGGAATCTCTTGCCCTTGCGCGCGCACGATCACCTGGCGCTCGAGGTCGATCGTGAGCTGGTAGCCGGGGAAAGCCAGCACTTCGTCAAACAGCTGGGCCACGGTGGCCTCGGGCAGCACGATGGGCAGCAGGCCGTTCTTGAAGCAGTTGTTGAAGAAGATGTCGGCAAAGCTCGGGGCAATCACCGCGCGAAAGCCGAACTGGTCGAGCGCCCAGGGCGCGTGCTCGCGGCTCGAGCCGCAACCGAAGTTCTTGCGTGCCAGCAGGATCGAGGCGCCCGCGTAGCGCGGCTGGTTCAGCACGAAGTCGGGGTTGGGTTGGCGGCTGGCGGGGTCCTGGCCGGGTTCGCCGTGGTCGAGGTAGCGCCATTCGTCAAACAGGTTCACGCCAAAGCCGGTCTTCTTGATCGACTTCAGAAACTGCTTGGGGATGAT
>DAOPUP010000050.1:0-10391 GCA_035350655.1 Acidovorax sp.
GCGACCGGCCATGAATTTGCCGGCTTCTTCAAACAATGCGTGCATGGGCGGCATTGTCCCATGGGCGCGCGCTGCCGATTTTCACAGCGCCGCAACATCTCCCCCAAGGCGCTTGCTGCGTGAGCAGCCGCGCACGAGCCGGCCGCAAGAACCATGCAGTGCGCGCCCCTATGATCCAGGGCTTTGCACTGTGGCCTGCGGGGATTGACATGCGTCTGGATGCCGTGGCTGCGCCGCTGGCCCTGCTGGCCGTGGCCTTGCCGTTTCTTTTTTCCTACTCACAGCCCCCTCTGTCCAATTTCTGGCCTTTGTGGGCGGCCTGGGCTTGCGCTGGGCTGCTGGCCCTGTTGATGGTCGGCCGGGCCTGGTGGCTGCAGCGCGCGCCAGATCAGGCCCTGGCGCCCGGTGGCCGCGTTTTCCTGGCATCCCGGCTGGCGGCGGGCCTGTTGCTGGCGGCCTTGCTGGCCGGGGGGATGGGGTTGCTGCAGTACTTTCTGGGCGACCCTGGCCTGGCGCCCTGGGTGCAGCCGTCCACGCCGGGGCAGGCCATTGGCAATTTGCGCCAGCGCAACCAGCAGGCGTCGCTGATGAGCCTGGGGGTGTGGGCGCTGCTGTGGGGCGTGGCGCAGATGCAGGCGCGCTGGGACGCCGGCCGCGGGGGGCGCGCCACTGCCTTGCCGGATGCCGTGCTGGGCCGTGGGCGCGCTGGGCCGTGGTGGCCTTCTTGGCTGCTGGGTGTGCTGGTGGTGGGGGCGCTGGCGCTGCTGGCGGCCGCCAGCGCGGCCACGGCTTCGCGGACCGGGGCCACGCAGTGGCTGCTGATGCTGGCGCTGCTGGTGCTGTGGCGCCGCACCTGCGGGGGACTGGTGGTGGGCCTGGCCGTGGTCGGGCTGGCGTTCTACGCCCTGGCGGCAGGGGGGCTGCCAGGCCTGCTGCTCGACTGGGCGGGGTTTTCCTCCGAGGGGCTGTTCACCCGCCTCGCGGGCGATGCACAGGCCTGCGCCAGCCGAACGGTGCTGTGGTCCAACGTGTGGTACCTGATTGCCCAGAAGCCCTGGACGGGCTGGGGCTGGGGCGAGCTGGACTATGCGCATTACATGGCGCTGTTTCCTGGCGAGCGCTTTTGCGCTTTGCTGGACAACGCCCACAACCTGCCCTTGCACCTGGCGGTGGAGCTGGGCCTGCCGGTGGCTGGCGTGGCCTGCGCCGCCGTACTGGCCTGGGTGGTGCGCGCGCGGCCGTGGCGCGAGACCGACCCGGTGCGCCAGCTGGCCTGGGGGGCGCTGGCCCTCATCGGTGTGCACAGCATGGTGGAGTTTCCCCTTTGGTACGGCCCTTTTCAGCTGGTCACGGTGCTGGCGCTGGTCTTGCTGTGGCCGCGTGTGCGGCTGGGCTGGGTGCGGTCTCCGGCGTTGCTGGCTGGCACTGCGGTGGCCCTCGTTGCCGTGAGCGCTGCGGGCGTGGCCGTGGCGTGGGACTATGTGCGGGTCAGCCAGATCTACCGGCCCGTGGCCGAACGGCTGCCGGCCTACCAGGGGGACACTCTGGCCAAGCTGGCCGACACCCTGTTCTTTGGTGACCAGGTGGATTTTGCGCGGCTCACCACGACCGCGCTGACGCGCGAGAATGCGCCGCAAGTGCATGCCCTGGCCAAGCAGCTGTTGCATTTTTCACCCGAGCCGCGGGTGATCGAACCGCTGATAGAAAGCGCGCTGCTGCTGGGCATGGAGGGCGAGGCGGCAGGGCAGCTGCAGCGCTACCGCGCAGCCTACCCGCAAGACCATGCGCGTTGGATGGGCGCCCAGGACCCGCCCCTGCACCCGCTCCCGCCCGGGCCGCGGTGACCCTGCGGGCTACGCCAGCTGCAGAAACTGCGCCACGGCCGGGAGGTGGTCGCCAAAGTCGCTCAGGGCATGGTCGCCGCCTTCGAGCAGCGTCAGCTGGGCAGCGGGGTAGCGCGCCACCATCTCCCGCCAGTCCAGCACCTCGTCGCCTTTGGCGATGATGGCGAATTCGCGGCCCGGGGCCAGGGGCTGCTCGTGGGACAGTGCTTGCAATTGCCCAATGTATTCGGGCAGAAAGAAAAAGCGTTCGGCCGGGTCATGCCATGCCGTCTGCTCACCGATATGGCGCGCCAGGTCCCTTGCCGGGTCTACGGCGGGGTTGAGCAGCACACTCGCGCAGCCCGTGTGCCGCGCCACCCAGCTGGCATAAAAGCCCCCCAGCGACGAACCCACCACAGCCATCGAGGCCTGCGGCCAGGCAGCGATGCCTTGCGCCACAAGGTCCATGGCGGCCCGGGGCGAGGGCGGCAGCTGGGGGCACCACCATTGCACCGCAGGGTGGTGTTGTGTCACATAAGCGGCCATCAGCCGGGCCTTGGTTGACAGGGGTGATGAGCGAAAGCCATGCAGGTACAGCAGATGCGTGGTGGTCATAAAGGTTTGGGGTGTGGGGGCAGGCAGGGCAACCACTGCCTTTTCAAGGCACGGCGCGGGCATAAGATAAGCGCCTGAGGCTGCCATGCCGTGTGGCACCCGGTTTTTGCCTGCGCACACCATGCCCGATTCTGCCCCGCTTTCCACCGCCAAACGCCCGGTTTTGGGGGCGGGGGACAAGCCGCCTGCGTTACTGGGCCGCTTTGAACTGCTGCAGGTGCTCGGGCGCGGGGCCCAGGCCACCACGTGGCTGGCCTTCGATCCGCGCCTGCAGCGCCAGGTCGCCATCAAGCTGATGCATCCGGTGCAGGACCAGGATGCTGCGTTGCTGGAGCACTGGCTGCGCGAGGCGCGCCATGTAGGGGCGCTGGCCCATCCCTTGATCGTGCCGGTGTTCGAGGCCGGGGTGCAGGGGCGCCAGCCCTACATCGTGTTTGAGTATGTGCCGGGCCGCACCTTGGCCGAACACCTGGCACAGCAGGGCCGATGCGCACCCCACGATGCCGTGGCGCTGGTGGCGGATGTGCTCGATGGCCTGCAGGCCGCTCATGCGGCCGGCATCGTGCACCGGGACCTCAAGCCATCCAGTGTCATGGTCGACAACCAGCGCCACGCGCGTGTGATGGACTTTGGCGTGGCCGCGCTGGCGCAGCCCGGCTCCCCGGCGCAGGGGGGCAGCGGCGCGCCCGCCGATCGGTCGCCCGAGGGGGCCGCGAGTGGCCCGCCGTCGCCCGCCATGGATGTGTATTCGGCGGCAAGGGTGCTGGTGGAGCTGCTCACGGGGCGCCCCCTGATTCCCCCGCAGGAGCCGTACCGCGCCGCCCGCGAGCTGCCCGAAGACCTGGGGCCGGGGGTGGATGATCGCCTGCGCGCCATTGTGCAGCGCGCCTTGGCGCGCGACCCGGCAGCACGCTACGCCACGGCGGGCGATTTTCGCGATGCGCTGCGCGCCTGGGCCACGCCCGTCAGTGCCCCCACGCCCGCCAGCAACGCCACCCTGGAATTTTTGTTGCGGCGCATGCGTCACAAGAGCGATTTCCCAGCCCTCTCGGACTCGGTGGCCCGCATCCAGCGCGTGGCCAACTCGGAGGACGACAGCATCAGCGACCTGACCCATGAAATCCTCAAGGATGTGGCACTGACCAACAAGCTGCTGCGCCTGGTCAACAGCGTGCATTACGTGCATGCCAGCCGGGGCACGGTCAGCACCGTCTCGCGTGCCGTCAGCCTGGTGGGTTTCAATGCCGTGCGCAACATGGCGCTCAGCCTGGTGCTGCTGGACCACATGCAAGACAAGGCCCATGCCAGCCAGATGCGCGAGGAGTTCTTGCGCGCCATGATGGCGGGCTCCATGGCCGCTGAGCTGTGCGATTCGGGGCAGATGGCCGAAGAGGCTTTCATTGGCGCGATGTTCCAGAACCTGGGGCGCATGTTGTGTGCGTTCTATTTTCCCGAGGAGGCACAGCAGGTGCGCATGCTGGTGGCTGCGGGGCGACTGGCTGGCGGCGAGGAATCTGCTGCGGTGCAGGTGCTGGGCCTGGGTTTTGAAGACCTCGGTGCCGGCGTGGCGCGGGTGTGGGGGCTGCCCGACAGCCTTCAGCGATGCATGCGCAAGCCTATGGGGGAGCCCCCGATGCGCCCGCCCGAACAGGGGGCGGAGCGTTTGCGCTGGGTGGCCATGGCGGCCAACGAGGTGGCCACCACCCTGCTGTACAGCGAAGAGGCGCAGACAGAAGAGCGCCTGCAGCACATGGCCGCACGCTACGCGCGGACCCTTTCGCTCTCGCCCGAGGCCATTGGCGAGGCCACCTTGCGCGCGCGCCACAAACTGGTGGCGGTGGCACAGGTGCTGGATCTGCAGATGGCACCAGGTTCTGCGGCGGCCCGTTTGCTGACCTTGCCGGCGCCCCGGGGGGCAGACGCCTTGCCTGAAGACGCGCTGGCCCCGCTGGAACTGCGCGCCTCCCACACGCAGCCCCTGCCCGCCGTGCTGGATTCCCAGGCGGCCGGCACGGTTTCGGTGGCCCAGGTCAACGAAGTGCTGGCGGCTGGCATTCAGGACATCACCAACGCCATGGTGGAAAACTTCCAGCTCAATGACGTGTTGCGCATGATCCTGGAGACCATGTTCCGCGCCCTGGGTTTCAGGCGCATGGTTTTTTGCCTGCGCGAGGCGCGCACCGACCTTCTGACGGGCCGTTTCGGCCTCGGAGAAGACAGTGACAGCGCGGTGCGTGCCATGAAGGTACCTTTGAGTACGCCCGGCGACCTGTTTACCGCAGTTTGTGTGCGTGGGGCGGATACTTTGATCAACGACGCCACCCAGGCGCGCATGCAAGCGCGCCTGCCGCAGTGGTATGTGCAGGGCATCAATGCGCCGGCATTCCTGTTGCTGCCCCTGCAGATCAAGGGCCAACCGTTCGCCCTGATCTATGCCGACCAGGCAGCGCCGGGAGGGATTGTGGTGGATGACAAGGTTCTGGGTTTGCTGCGCACCCTGCGTAACCAGGCCGTGATGGCGTTCCGGCAGGCGGGCTGATGCGGTCTGGGGCCGCAAAGCCGGTTTGCAGGGCCTGCTGCCTGAACCAGAGCCGGGGTGGCATTGCAACGGTCACACCGGGCATGGTCACGCTGTCGAGCCGCCTTCAGCGCAATGAGAAACGCCCACCATGTCCGGTGGGCGTTTTCCTGGGGGCAATGTGCTTCAGTTGAGACCCAGTTGCCCCAGCAGCGCGTCTGCAGCGGGCTGGTTCAGGCGCTGCTGGTTGCTGACCAGCTGTTTGTCCCGGTATCCGACGTAGGTCACGCCACCGCGCTCAATGAACAGTCGGTAGTTCTGGAAGTTGGTGTCACTGAGTTGGGTGGGCTCTAACGAGAACTGCAACACCTTGCCATCGCCCTTGGTTGCAATGGTGTAGACGGCCTCCAGAATGGGAGCGCAAGTGGATTGGCCATTGACAAACAGCGTGCTGTTGCGCGGTGGGGTCAGGCTGCGCGTGGCCATGTCCCCTTCGCATTGATAGAACCGGGCTTTTTGGGAACTGGCCTGGAAAGCCACCATGTAGCGCTTGTAGGCCGCCTCGCCGTTGAGCTTGCGGTAGTCGCGGTTGAGCAGCACATGGGCGTTGTTGCCATGCACCTCGGTCGCACCGTCGAAATCACCCGCGTTCCATGCCACAAACGCATCAAGCGTCGCGTTGCTCCAGGTGGATGGGTCGGGGTTCATCGGATCGCCGGCTTGCGGTATCTTGGCCGGCTTGGTGCGATCGTAGTATTCGGCGCCACCGAGGTCGGTCACCGTGCGGAGGCTCAGTACCGAGCCGGCAGGAAACACCGCAGTGCCCAGCGCCGACTGAATTGCCGGCAGATCGGGGTTGGGGCCCCAGGTCGCGAATGAACCACCCACCGAGTCAAAGTAGGGATATGCGCGAATTTCGCGAACCACATCCATCATCTTGAGACCGGAGATATCTCGGTTGCTGCGTTTGGAGCGGCTCTTCATCGCGTTGCAATACAGCGACTCGGATTCGCCCGCCGCGTTGGCTGGGGATGTTTCATGGACGAAGGTGGTGGGGCAATCAAACCAGTCGGACCCGGTCCAATAGATCTGGGGACGTGTCCAGTTATTGCTGCCCATACCCCACTCCGACAGGGTGCCGTCCACCTGTCTTTCGCGCACCTCGGTGTAGTGGATCTTGCCGTTGGCGTCGGGCGTGTTTTGTGCGGCCGTGGCCTCGAAGGCGCGCAGCATGTAGTTTTGCAGGTCTTTGAAGGTGAACCAGCGCAGGCTCGCTGTGTTGACGGCCTTTTCGTCGGCGGGGCCTGCTGCGGCGGCCTGGCCTTGGGTGGCAACAACAGCGCCGATGTTCTCTTTTGTCAGGCCCGATGCGGCGGCCATCTGACTGGCTGCGGCTTCCATCTTTGCCTGTTTTTGTGCGATGGAGATGGTCGGGTCGCTCAGCGTGGGATCGTCGAGAACATTGAGGATCACCTTTTGCAGAAGCTGGATCAAGCGGGCGTTGATGGCGGCGTCGATCTGGGTCGCTGTTAATGGCTGGCCGTCCTGGCCTTTGGCGTCCATGGTGGCTTCGCGCTGTGTCTGCGTTGTCACCACGATGAGGCGCGCCACCGTGCCTGCAAGCTTGCCGCTGTCGCTGGCATCCTTGGTGAAGTCGTCGAAGGGTGAAGTGCCCAGGCCCAGTTGCTCCTGCACGGCGGCAGCTGCGTCTGCGCTGTTGCCACCGGTGTTCTCCAGATAGGTCTGCACCATGGTGGTCAGTGGGCTGACGACTTGCGTCCGGTCGGCAGGCGCCTTGAGCGTAAAGGGGGTTGCAACCGGGCCGGTGTCGGCATCGATGGCATCCGTTCCCACGATGGCCAAAATGGGGTACTTGCCAGCGTCTTCCGTAGCCACTTCCAGTTTGACGGTGCCTGCAGCGTCCGTCCTGCCCGACGGTTCGCCGGGATCGCAAGCGCCGTTGAGGTTCTTGTCCAGGCAGACCAATGCTTTTTCGATCGCACCATCAATGACAGTCACGGGCACGCTGGTCTTGGCCGCTGCGGGCGTGCTGTCACCGCTACCGCCACCACCACCGCACCCTGCCACGGTCAGCATGGCCGCACCTGCCATGGCAAAAGCCAGTTTGCCGAGTTTGATCGTCATAAGTTTCTCCAAGGAGTTTGAATCAAGCGGTCTAAAGAGCCTTCAGGATTCCGCTTGGAGATGATTGGGCCGACCTTTGTGACAATTTGCATCGCATGAACATGGGGTGTTACACCGCTGTGGTGCAGCGTGGACGTGCTCCCTTATTTATGGGATGCCGGTGGCTGGTGGTTTGCTCGTCCCGGGTTTATGCTGGATTGGGTTAGCCATTTAAACCAGCGTGATGCCAAGGGAGATGCCTGTGTGGCGTGTGCTGATTGTTGAAGACGACGCGCAGATGCGCGATTTTTTTGCGGCCAGCGTGTCACGTTGCGACCGTCTGGAGTTGGCGGCCAGCATGGGGTCCGTTGGCGAGGCGCGGGCCTGGCTGGACAATGCCAAGCACCATGTGGATGTAGTGCTGGTGGATCTGGGGCTGCCCGATGGAAGTGGGCTGGAGGTCATACGGTATGCGCGGCAGTTGCATCCCGAGTGCGAGCCGCTGGTGATTTCGATGTTTGGTGACGAGGACAACGTGCTGGCAAGTATTGAGGCCGGTGCGCTGGGATACATCCACAAGGACTCCACGCCCGAGAATGTGGCGGAAACCATTTTGGAGATGAAGCAGGGCGCGTCGCCCATTTCACCCATGATTGCGCGGCGGGTCTTGTCTAAGTACCTGAGCATGCACGCAACGCGTTGGCCAGCGCAGCTTCAGCAAGGTCCGGCAGCGCTAAAGAACACAGCATCTGCAATGGGTGACGGGCAGGCGGGTCGCAATGCGCCAGAGCCGGTGTTGCTGTCGGGCAAGGAGCAAGAAGTTCTGGAGCTGATCGCGCGAGGGTTTTCTTATGCGGAAACCGCGCGGCTGCAGGGCGTCAGCGTGCATACGGTGCGCACGCACATCAAGAGCCTGTACGGCAAGCTGGCTGTGCACTCCAAGAATGAAGCGGTTTACGAAGCGGTCAAGTTGGGACTGCTGCCAAGCTACTCCAGTGGCCGTGCGAACTGACCACTGCACATGCCGCACTGTTCTTCCGGGTTCCTGTCGTTCATTCGCCTGTTGGGTGTGTCGCTGTGGTGGCTGGCCATGGTCAGCGGCGTGCAGGCCGCGCCGCTGCAGTTGACCACAGCACAGGCAACGATCGAAGTCGATGGGAAGGTGCAGCATTTCGAGGCAACGCTGCCTTATGTGTGGGATTGGTGGCATCGCGGGGCCAGGGGGCATGCCGAATTCGAGATGTCCCTGCCGCTTCAGGACATCCCCAAAGAGCCCTGGTTTCTGTATTTTCTGCGCCTGGGCAACGCCTACGAGGTTCGACTCAACGGCGCGTTGCTGGACAGCAATGGCGACCTGAAGACGTTTGACCGGGACGACTATGGCCAGATTCCCCGCCTTATCACCATTCCGGTCGGTTTGCTGCGGCAAGACAACCTGATCCAGGTGCGGATTCGGGCCGATCACGCCCGGCGCGCCGGGGTGGCCAGCCCGTGGGTGGGGTCGCACGCTGAGATTTTGCCGTTGTATGACGCGGCGTATCTTCAGCGTGTCATGGGGACTCGGGTGGTCGTCATCGTGAGTCTGCTGGTGGGCACGATAGCGTTGGCACTCTGGTGGACGCAGGTCAACCCGACCCAGCCGTCCGGAAAACAGAGGGATCCGCTGTATCTCTATGCGGCGCTCGCAGAATATTTTTGGAGCCTGCGCGTGGGCAGCGTGCTGCTGGAGTCGCCCCCCTTGTCCAGATTCTGGTGGGACATTCTGTTCATTGAGGCGCTCGGGATTTGGGTAGCTTCCATGCTGATGTTCAGCGCGTTGGCGGTGGGTTGGCGAGGGCGTTTCAGCGTGGTGCGCCTGCAGCGGGCGCTGGCCGCCCTGCTGATCGCCGGGATTGGCTGTGCAGTCGCCGCACAATGGGGCTACAGGGGGTGGCTGACCTGGTGGTATGCGGGCCTGGGCGTCGTCGCTCTGCCGTTTGTCGCGCTGTACTGCTGGTCTGCGCTGCGCAATGGCAGCCATCTGCACCGGCTGGTGGCTGCCGCCCTGGCTTTCAACCTGCTGGTGGGCGTGCGGGATTGGGCCGTGTTTCGTGTGCAGATGACGCTGGGTGGCAATACGCTGATGCGCTATTCCTCGGTGGTTTTCGGCGTGTTGCTGGCCTATATCGTGTTCACGCGGTTTCGGGAGGCCAGCGCGCAGGTGCGTTACCTGCTGTCCACCATGGCCCTTCAGGTTGCCGCCAAGGAGCAGGAACTGCAATCAAGCTACGAGCGGCTGGAGTTGCTTGCGCGGGAGCAGGAGCGGGTGAACGAGCGCACACGCATCCTGCGTGATCTGCACGACGGGGTGGGGTCGCACATCAGCGCCGCCATCCGGCAACTGCAGTCGGGCCGTGCGAGCAACGACGAGGTGTTGCATACGCTGCGGGACTCACTCGATCAGATCAAGCTGTCGATAGATGCCATGCACCTGCCTGCGGGAGATGTAACGGGATTGCTGGCCAATCTGCGTTACCGGCTTGAGCCCAAGCTGCAGGCGGCGGATATCGAGCTCCTGTGGGACGTGGACTTGATCGACCCTGTGGAGCGGTTGGATACCGTGGGCATGCGGCATCTTCAATTCATGGTGCTGGAGTCCTTGTCCAATGTGTTGCAGCACGCGCACGCCAGCACGCTGCGTATTGAGGCGAGGGCTCAGGGGCGGTGGGTTGTGGTGCGCATTGCAGACAACGGGGTGGGCTATGACACCACGCGGCCGCTGCGCAAAGGGCTGCTTGCACTTCATGAGCGTGCCAAGACCATTGGTGCAGCCCTTGTCATTCGCAGCAGGGCGGGCGAGACGGTGGTGGAAATCACGTTGGCCTGACAGGTTGGGGTGCCGGCTGGGATAATTGCGCCATGGCAGCCGTTTTTGACAAACCTTCTCTCCCCCAGCGCTTTTTGCCCCTGTTTCAGGGTTTTGACTGGCCGCTCGTCCTGGTGGTGGGGGTGCTGGCGAGCGCCGGCTTGCTGGCGATGTATTCGTCGGGGTACGACCATGGAACGCGCTTCATGGACCATGGGCGCAACATGCTGATTGCCGCTGCCATCCTGTTCATGGTGGCCCAGGTGCCGCCCCAGAAGATCATGGCCCTGGCCGTGCCCCTGTATGCCGTGGGGGTTGCGCTGCTGGTGGCGGTGGCTCTGTTTGGCATTACCAAGAAGGGGGCGCAGCGCTGGATCAACCTCGGTGTCGTCATCCAGCCCAGCGAACTTCTCAAGATTGCCATGCCCCTGATGCTGGCCTGGTGGTTCCAGAAGCGTGAGGGGCA
>DAOPUP010000051.1:0-10342 GCA_035350655.1 Acidovorax sp.
TGAAGCGGTTGAGCGCCGTGACCCGCTGCACCAGGCCGCGCTGCATCTGCGCCCACTCGTGGCCAGGAATGATGCGAGGAATCAGGTCGAACGGAATGAGCCGCTCGCTGCCCGCCTGGTCCTCGTCCTTGGCCCCATAGACCGCAAAGGTAATGCCCACGCGCCGAAAAATCACCTCGGCCTCGGCCCTGCGGGCCCGCATCGCATCGGCAGGCTGGTGCGCGAGCCACTGGCCATAGCGCTTGTAATGGACACGCACATCGCTGCCTTCAAAGGGCAGCATGGCATACATCTCGTCAAATTTCTGCATGGACTCGCCTCCTGAAATCAGGATAGCAAGTTGCGCGCCCACCGCCTGTGTTCCATGACAAGAAAGCGCGCCAAGAGCGCAGATTCCAGCTAGGGCGGCAAGTTGTGCTGCCAATAACGCTGGCCTGCGTCCCGCTCGCAGCGCAGCTGTCGGGGCTGCGCCGACAGCCAGGTGGCCGCGCCGCAGCGCGCGGACTCCACCACGCGGATCTGCCTCGCCTGGTAGCGCCCCAGCACCTCGGGTGCCGGGTGCCCAAAGCGGTTGCGGTACCCGGCCTGCACCAAAGCGGTGCGCGGCCGCACGGCATCCAGAAATGGTGCACTCGATGAGGTTTTGCTGCCGTGGTGGGGCACGAGCAGCAGATCGGCCGCCAGCGGTGCCGCGCCCGCCACCAGGGCCAGTTCCTGGGCGTGCTCGATGTCCCCGGCCAGCAAGGCCACCGCGGGCGTAGCCCCCCGCGTTGCGATGCGCAGCACGCAACTGGTGGCGTTGGCATGTGCGGCGCGCGCTCCCGGTGCACCACCGTTCGCCGCCGGATGCAGCACCTCAAAAGCCACTCCATCCCAATCCCAGCGCTGACCGGCCACACAAGGCGTCACCGGGCGCAGCGCCTGCAATCCATGCTCGGCTTCGATCGAGCCCGTCAAGGCCGCCTGGGGTTGCTGTGCCAGCACGGCCGCCGCTCCGCCCGTGTGGTCGGAATCCCGGTGGCTCAGCATGAGCAGATCCACCCGCTCGCCCAAGGCGCGCAGCAATGGCACCAGCACCCGGTGGCCCGCATCGCTTTCGCGGCTGAAGCGCGGGCCCGCGTCGTACAGCAGCGCATGCGTGGCGGTGCGCACCAGCACGGCATTGCCCTGGCCGATGTCGGCTGCGAGCAGTTCGAACTGGCCCGGCGCAGGCCGCGCCGGCTGCCACCACAGCGCGGGCACCAGCAAGGGCAGCGCCATGGCACGCACCGCCCAAGGCAGGCGCAGGGCCAGCAGGCTGCCGCCCACCACCGCCGCCACGCCCGCCCACAAGGGTGCCATCGGCACAAACGCCACCGCCAGCGGCCAGGCCGCAAGCCACTGCAGAAAGCCGGCCAGGGGCTGCAAGGCCCATGCGGCCACGCTCCACAGTGGCGCCCACACCACGCCGGCCAGCGCCAGCGGAGTCACCACCAGCGTGACCCAGGGAATGGCCAGCAGATTGGCCGCGAACCCCACCAGCGACACCTGGCCAAACAGCAGCAAGCTCAGCGGCGTCAGCGCCAGGGTGACCACCCACTGCTCTCGCAATAGTGCATAAAAATGGGCTGAAGCCCTTGTTTTATATACACCATTAGCTATCGAATCAGAAGCGAACAACACCGCCACCGCCACAAAACTCAACCAGAATCCCGCCTGCCACAGCGCCCACGGATCCACGGCCACCACCACCGCACAGGTCAGCAGCCACACCTGCGGCCAAGGCCAGCGGCGCCCGCTCAGGCGCAGTGCGGCAATGGTGGCCAGCATCAGCACGGTGCGCTGTGCAGGCACACCCCAACCACTGAACAGCGCGTAGGCCGCAGCCAGCAAGACGCCGGCCACCAATGCCGCAGAGGGCGCCGGCAGGGCCAGGCACAACCGCGGCGAACGGCTCCACAGCCACCGCACCAGCAGCGCCGCCAGCCAGGAAAACAGGGTGATATGCAGGCCCGAGATACTCATCAGATGCGCCACGCCGGTGGCACGAAACAGGTCCCAGTCGGCGCGGTCAATCGCGCGCTGGTCGCCCGTGACCAGGGCCGCCACCACGCCGGCAACACGCGCCGGGCCCGCCTCACCGGCTGCGGCACTGCCGATCAGGCGGGCCACAATGGCATCCCGCACGGTCTGGCGCGCGCGCTCGACGGGGTGACGCCAGGTGCTGGCCAGCCGCAGCGGCGGCACGTCTTTCACGCCGGTGCGCACATAGCCCGTGGCCTGTACGCCCTGCTCCCACATCCACAGCTCGAAATCGAAACCATGCGGGTTGCGTGCACCATGGGGGGCCTTCAGGCGCACCGTCATGTCCCAGCGCTCGCCAGCGCGCAGCGATGGTGGTTGCCGCGATACGTCGGCCGACGCAGCCAGCTCCAGCGCCGGATCACCGTACCAGGACACATCCACCAGCGGGGGCAATGTCACCGGGGTTCCTTGCCACAGGGCCGACTCGATCTCCAGGCGCAGGCGCACGCCCGCTTCGTTCACCTGCGGCATGGTGGCGATCACGCCAGTCACGCGCAGGTCGCGCCCCTCCAACTCCGGCGCCAGCGCATGGGACGCATAGGCACCAGCACGCAGCCCACACAAGGCAAACAAAACCAGGCCCCCTGCGCAGGCTGCAAAGCCCCAGTGCCTCTGATGACGCCACCCCCGCCAGGCCATGCCGCCCAAGGCCAGCAACGCGCCATAGACGGGCCAGGGCCACAACTGGGCCTGCTGCAGCTGCAACGCAGCGCCCACCAAGGCCCCGGCCAGGCCGGCCGGCATGCGCCATGCATCCGGCGCGCGACCATCCTCTCGCCGGTGGGAGCCAGCAGGAGCGCATGCGCCGGGGGCGGTGGAAGACATGGGCGCATGCTAAACCCACCGCTGCTGCAAAAATAGGCCTACCGCGCGGACCTGTGCAACACTGGCGCGCTGTTCACCGGCAGCAGAGCGCGGCGCCCATGCCTGCGTCTGGCCGGCCCCCCTGTGCCCATCCGAGGAAAACCATGAGCGTTTACGACAAACTGAAAGAACTCCACATCTCCCTGCCCCCCGTTTCGGTGCCGGCGGCCGCCTATGTGCCCTATGTACAGACCGGCAACCTGGTGTTCCTGAGCGGCCATATCGCTCGCAAGGACGGCAAGCCCTGGGCCGCCCAGTTTGGCAAGAACATCTCCACCGATGAAGGCAAAGCCGCTGCCCGCGCCGTGGCCATCGACCTGCTGGGCACGCTCCACGTGGCCTGCGGTGGAGACCTGAACCGCGTCCAACGCATCGTGAAGGTGATGAGCCTCGTCAACTCCACCGGCGACTTCACCGAACAGCACCTGGTGACCAATGGCGCCAGCGAGTTGCTGGGCCAGGTGTTTGGCGACAAAGGGGTGCACGCACGCAGCGCCTTTGGCGTGGCGCAGATTCCCCTGGGTGCCTGCGTGGAAATCGAGCTCATCGCAGAACTGGCCTGAGAACGATCGCGCAGCAGGCGCGCTCGGGCGCCATCGGCCGGGGGTAGCTGCTTCGGATGCGTCGCGGCCCATGCCGGTCGCCGGGGCGTGCCGTCGCAGGATGGCGCCCCAACCCTCGCAGACAGGGTCCTCGCTGAAGGTCTGCGGCGTAGCGATGCTTGCCGAAAGCAGGGCTATGGTCAGGCTTTTTGGGGGCTAGGGGCTTCGCACCGCGCCTTGCACGCCGAAGAGAACGCCACGCGAACCCTCTGAAAGATCGCGAACAGGATCTGAGCGCCGTTGAGGCCGTGCTTAGAAAGTCTCCCAGTCGTCGTCCCCGCCCTTCGCCACGGCAGCCACGCGGGCCGCCGGTGCTGCGGGCGCCGCGGCCTTGGCCCTTTGCGGCACTGGGGCCACAGGCGGGGCAACTTGGGGTTTGCTGCCCGCGCCCGCCAGCCGCGGTGCGACCGGCTTGCTTGCCGCCACTATGGGCCGGGGCTTGGCGGCGGCTGCCGCCACACGGGAAACCGGGGCCGGCACAGCGCGAGCCATGGGCACCGGCACTCCATAGGCAGCGGCATTGACCTTGAACACCGAGACCGTTTGCGCCAGTTGCTCGGCCTGCTCACGCAGGCTTTGCGCGGCGGCAGCGCTTTCCTCCACCAAAGCGGCGTTTTGCTGCGTCATCTGATCGAGATTGCCCACGGCCTGGTTCACCTGGGCGATGCCCGCACTTTGTTCGGTGGAGGCGGCCGTGATCTCGCCGATCATGTCGGTCACACGCTGCACGGACTGGACGATGTCGGCCATGGTGGCGCCCGCATCCGCCACGAGCCGCGAGCCGGTGTCCACCTTCTCCACCGACGCACTGATCAGCAACTTGATCTCCTTGGCGGCTTCGGCACTGCGCTGCGCCAGGCTGCGCACTTCGCTGGCCACCACCGCAAAACCGCGGCCCTGCTCGCCGGCCCGGGCCGCCTCGACAGCAGCATTCAACGCCAGGATATTGGTCTGGAAGGCAATGCCATCGATCACGCCAATGATGTCGGCGATCTTCTTGCTGCTGTGGTTGATCTCTTCCATGGTGGCTACTACCTGTGTCACCACCTCACCGCCCCGGCGCGCCACACCGGTGGCGCTGACCGCCAGGCTGCTCGCTTGCTGGGCACTGCTGGCACTTTGCTGAATGGTGCTGGTGAACTGCTCCATGGCGGCTGCGGTTTCCTGCAGATTGCTGGAGGTCTGCTCCGTACGGGCAGAAAGGTCATGGTTGCCGGTGGCGATTTCGGCACTGGCAATGGCAATGCTGTCGGTGCTCTGGCGCACCTGGTGCACCACCCGGCCGAGGGCATCGCTCATGGCGTATTGAGACCGCAGCAGGTCGCCAAATTCATCGCCGCGCGAGACGCTGCCCTGCATGCTCAGATCGCCCCCGGCAATGCGGGAAGCCAGGCCGTTGGCCTGAGCCAGGGGCTGTTGAATGCTGCGGATCAGCAGATAGGCACCGCCAATGATCGCCAGCAACAGCCCCGCCGCAGCCACGGCCGCGATCTTCAAGGTCGCCATGCGCGAAGCCGTCATCTGCTCCATGCTCGTGCGCGCCGTCTGCTGCTGCATCTGCACAAAGTCACGCAAAGTCTGCAGGTAGGCCGCCACCGCCGGGTTGTAGGTCTGGGTGACCAATGCCACGGCCTGTTCTGCGTGGCCGTCCGCCTTAAGTTGACGGGCCTGCGCCCGCAGGTCGGTCATGGTCTTGCGTGCTTGCGCAATCTTGGACATCAGCGCCTTGTCCTGCTCGGACAAGGCCATGCCTTCCATGGATTTCTGCACTTCGCTGATCTGCGCCGACGTGGCGGCGATCACGTCCTTGAACTCCCGCTCCACCGCCGGGTCGCTGCTGACGATCAGCGCCTGCGTGCGTGCGGCATTGGTCTCGGTCAGGCCCGCCCAGCGGATCGCCGAGGTCACCCGGACCTGCATCTCCTGGGCCACGGCGTCGGCCTGGGTCTGCATCTTTTCGAGCCGGTAGCCCGAAAAACCCACGACCACGGCCAGCATGACCACGAACAGGATGACCGCCAGCCAAAGTTTCTGGGCTATGCGCAGTTGGTTCAGCATCATTATGCTCCTGCACTTTGTTGAAAATTAAGCAATTCTATCACTTGCATCATTTTTACACGAATGCAGCCCCCCCCGTTCGGGGCCCTCGCGCCGCAGCGCAAGACGCCGGGCCTTGGCAGCCCACCGGCCGCCACGCAGGCTACTCGACACGCGTCACCGATGCCGGCTTGAAGCCCAGATCGGCGACCTTGCCTTTGCGGCCCCGCGCGGCGCGGGCGTTGTTGAGCGAGCGGATTTCCAGCGTCTCTTCCCGCGCCTTGCCGCCCCGGCCCACGCCTTCAAGGCGAACGCTGCGCGTGTAGGCAGCCGCCCCCGCGAGCTGGTCTTTGGGCTCCAGGTCGATCAACAACAGGCCGCGACCGCCGTTGGCCATGGTCTTGAGCTCGCTGATCTCGAACGTCAGAATGCGCCCGCCCGCCGAGGCGCAAGCCACATGCGTGGCGGCAGCCAGCGGCTGCCCGCCGGTGCTGCCCGCCGCATGAGAGGGCGGACACACCGTTTCGCCCTCGCCCAGGGTCAGGAAGGACTTGCCCCCCTTCTGGCGCGAGACCAGGTTTTCCACATTCGCCAGAAAGCCATAGCCCCCCGAATTCGACAGCAGCAAAGTCGCGCTGGACGGGCCGGCAAAGTAATGCAGCAGCTGCGTGCCCGCTTCCAGCTCGATCAGGGTGGTCACCGGCTGGCCATCACCGCGCCCGCCGGGCAGCAGCGCCACCGGCACCGAATAGACGCGGCCATTGCTGCCAAACGCGATGAGCTGGTCCACCGTGCGGCATTCGAACGTGGCGTACAGCCCGTCGCCCGCCTTGAAGGCGAAGCTGGCCGCCTCGTGGCCATGGCCGTTGCGGGCGCGCACCCAGCCTTTTTGCGAGACCACCACCGTGACCGGCTCGTCCACCACCTTCACTTCCGCCACGGCCTTTTTCTCGGTCTGGATCAGCGTGCGGCGCGGGTCGGCGAAAGTCTTGGCATCGGCCTCGATCTCTTTGACCATGGTGCGGCGCAGGGAGCCGGGGTTGTTCAGGATGTCCTCGAGCTTGCCCTGGCTTTCGCGCAGCTCTTTCAACTCCTGTTCGATCTTGATGGCCTCGAGCCGCGCGAGCTGGCGCAGGCGGATTTCCAGAATGTCTTCGGCCTGGCGGTCGCTGAGGTTGAAACGTGCGATCAGCGCCGCCTTGGGCTCCTCGGCTGCACGGATGATGGCGATCACCTCGTCGATATTGAGCAGCACAATTTGCCGCCCTTCGAGGATGTGGATGCGCTCAAGCACCTTGGTCAGGCGGTACTGCGTGCGGCGCGTAATGGTGATCTGGCGGAAAGCAATCCACTCCTCCAGCATCAGGCGCAGCGATTTTTGCACCGGCTTGCCATCCAGCCCCACCATGGTGAGGTTGATGGGCGCGGAGGTCTCCAGGCTGGTGTGTGCCAAGAGCGCGGTGATCAGCTCCTGCTGCGGCGTCTTGCCCGTCTTGGGCTCGAACACCAGACGCACCGGTGCGTCTTTGCTCGACTCGTCGCGCACCGCATCGAGCACGGCCAGCATGCTGGCCTTCAGTTGCGTCTGGTCCTGGCTCAGCGCCTTTTTTCCTGCCTTGACCTTGGGGTTGGTGATTTCTTCAATCTCTTCGAGCACGCGCTGCGTGCTCACGCCAGGGGGCAGCTCGTTGACCACCAGTTGCCATTGGCCGCGCGCCAGTTCTTCGATCTTCCAGCGCGCGCGCACCTTGAGGCTGCCGCGGCCCGTGCGGTAGGCGTCGGCAATGTCGCCCGCGCTGCTGATGATTTGCCCGCCGCCGGGGTAGTCCGGCCCCGGCACGATGGCCAGCAGGTCGTCCTGGCTCAGCGCCGGCGTCTTGATGAGCGCAATGCAGGCGTCGGCAATTTCGCGCAGGTTGTGGCTGGGGATTTCGGTGGCCAGGCCCACGGCAATGCCACTGGCGCCGTTGAGCAGCGCAAAGGGCAGACGCGCGGGCAACTGGCGCGGCTCGGTGGTCGAGCCGTCGTAGTTGGGCATGAAATCGACCGTGCCCTCATCGACTTCATCGAGCAGCAGGCTGGTGATGCGCGACAGGCGCGCCTCGGTGTAGCGCATGGCGGCGGCGCCATCGCCATCGCGGCTGCCGAAGTTGCCCTGGCCGTCGATCAGCGGGTAGCGCTGGGCAAAGTCCTGCGCCATGCGCACCAGCGCGTCGTAAGCCGACTGGTCGCCATGCGGGTGAAAACGGCCCAGCACGTCGCCGACCACGCGGGCGCTCTTGACGGGCTTGGCCGCCGTGCTGCGCGTGGGGCCGCTGTAGCCCAGGCCCATGCGGTCCATCGAGTACAGAATGCGCCGCTGCACGGGTTTGAGGCCATCGCATACATCGGGCAGCGCGCGGCCCTTGACGACGGACAGGGCATATTCCAGGTAGGCGCGCTGGGCATAGCCCGCCAGGTCCAGGGAATCTCCCCCGTCGCCGGCGGTGGTGAAATCGAGAGTGGGTTGGTCGCTCATTCGTTGGGGTTCGGTTCGGTCACGTTCTGGGCCACGCGCGGGGCGGGCAGGTGGCCCCGGTTCAGGGCGCCGCCCGAGAGTTCCATGCGCACGCGGCCGGGCGCAGCACGCTGGGACAGCACGGGCGCGGGCGGCTTGAGCTGGGCATACAGGCCCAGCACCGTGCGCACATAGTTCTGGGTTTCCTTGAAAGCCGGAATCCGGTTGCCGGCCCTTTGCACCGCCCCTTCGCCCGCGTTGTAGGCGGCCAGGGCCAGGTCCATGCGGCCGGGAAACAGGTCGAGCAGGTGGCGCAGGTAGCGGGTGCCGGCGGGCACGTTCACGGCCGGGTCGGCCAGTTTTTGCGCTACCGTGCGTTGGTCATCTGCGTTCACGCCAAAGCGGCTGGCCGTGGCCGGCAGCACCTGCATGAGGCCCACGGCACCCTTGGGCGAAACGGCCTTGGCGTCAAAGCCGGATTCGGTGGCGATCACGGCCTGCAGCAGTTCGTAGTCCACGCCATGCTGGCTGGATGCCGCGCGCAGGTGGTGCTTGACGCGTTTGTAGTCGGGCGCGACATCAAAAAAAGCCAGCAGCCGGGAGCCCGCCGCCGGCAGGCCAAAAGGCATGGGCGGGGCGATGGCGGGCGCGTCGCGGGTCGAGTCAAAATCGCTGCCGCGAAAGAACAGCTGGTAGCGCGCATCCACCTGCTTGGCGGAAAAATGCGTCACGCCCCGCTCATCCACATGGGCCCACAGATCCGCGTGCGCCGTTTGCTGCAGAAAAAAGAGCAAAAAGCCCAATAGATACAAGCGCAAAGCGCTGTTTTCGCTTGGATTTTTCATGGCAGACACCCTGGGCAACGCCCGGTCAGATATCGATCTCCACCGCGTCGCCATGCAGCTCCATGAGCTCGCGCCGCGATGCGGCCTCGCCCTTGCCCATGAGCTTGGTGATGAGCCCTTCAGTGGCGGCAAAGTCCGTGCCGCCCAGTTGCACGGGCAAGAGGCGCCGGGTGTCGGGGTTGAGCGTGGTCTCCCACAGCTGCTCGGCGTTCATCTCACCCAGGCCCTTGAAGCGGCTGATCTGGCATTTCTCGCGCGCCACACCGTCTTTCGCGCATTTGTCGAGAATGGCGGTGAGCTCGCCTTCGTCGAGCGCATACATCTTGGCCGCGGGCTTCTTGCCGCGCGCAGGCACGTCCACGCGAAACAGCGGCGGGCGCGCCACATAAATATGGCCGGTCTCGATGAGCTTGGGAAAGTGGCGGAAGAACAGCGTGAGCAGCAGCACCTGGATGTGTGAGCCATCCACGTCCGCATCACTCAAGATGCACACCTTGCCATAACGCAGGCCCGACAGGTCGGGCGAGTCGTTGGGGCCATGCGGATCCACCCCCATGGCCACAGAAATATCGTGGATTTCGTTGTTGGCAAACAGCCGGTCGCGGTCCACCTCCCAGGTGTTGAGCACCTTGCCGCGCAGCGGCAGCACGGCCTGGTTCTCCTTGTCGCGGCCCATCTTGGCGCTGCCGCCGGCCGAATCGCCCTCGACGAGGAACACCTCGTTGTAGGCGATGTCGCGGCTTTCGCAATCGGTCAGCTTGCCGGGCAGCACGGCCACGCCCGAGCCCTTGCGCTTTTCGACCTTCTGGCCGGCCTTCTGGCGCGTCTGCGCGGCCTTGATAGCCAGTTCGGCCAGCTTTTTGCCATATTCGACATGCTGGTTGAGCCAGAGTTCGAGCGCCGGGCGCACAAAGCCGCTCACCAGCCGCACCGCGTCGCGCGAGTTCAGGCGCTCCTTGATCTGGCCCTGGAACTGAGGGTCCAGCACCTTGGCCGAGAGCACATAGCTGGCGCGCGCAAACACGTCTTCGGGCATCAGCTTCACGCCCTTGGGCAACAGGCTGTGCAGCTCGATGAAGCTCTTGACGGCGTTGAACAGGCCATCGCGCAGGCCGCTTTCATGCGTACCGCCCGCGCTGGTGGGGATCAGGTTGACATAGCTTTCGCGCACGGGCTGGCCGTCTTCGGTGAAGGCCACGCACCACGAGGCGCCCTCGCCTTCGGCAAAGTTGTCGTTGCCCGCATCGGCAAAGCCCTCGCCCTCGAACAGCGGAATCACCGGCTCGCCGTTGAGCGTCTGCTGCAGGTAGTCGCGCAGGCCGCCCTTGTATTGCCAGGTCTGGGTGTCGCGCGTCTTTTCGTTGACCAGCGAGACCTGCACGCCGGGCATCAGCACCGCCTTGCTGCGCAGCAGGTGGGTGAGCTCGCCCAGC